>JAGPUY010000302.1 GCA_018067265.1 Oceanihabitans sp.
AATGTTACCTTTAGTCTATTAAATAATGAGTGGATGGTAACTAGTTATAATAGTACTTCTATTACATTGCAAAGCGCTACCAATGCAGCAATTACATTAGTGCTTACTCAAATATAAATTTGCACTAAAAAAGAGGAAATATAATTAATAAAACAGCTATTAGATTTCTAGTGGCTGTTTATTAAAAACACATAAAATGAAAAAAATAATCCTTGTAATAAGTCTTTTACTACTAGTAGTTGCTTGTACAACAGATGCATCTTCAAATAGCGATTCCAATAACAATAATACAAGTCCCAACCAACAAGTAACAGGAAGCGCATCTAATGATTTATTGTCGGATGCAACCTATACAAGTATGCGTATTGAATTGGTTTATGTGGAAGGTTTTGAGCCTTCGCAAACGGCAATAAATAACTTTGTTGCTTTTTTGGAAGCTAGAACCTATAAGCCTAACGGAATAACTGTAGAAAAACGAGAAATTCCTTCGCCTGGAAATGCGCCATATACAAATACAGAAATAATCGCCATTGAAGATGCAAATAGAACTGCTTATAATACAGCAAGTCAAATAGCAGTTTGGGCTTTTTTTGCAGATGGAGCGTCTGCTAATGATACGAGTAGCGGTGTGGTTTTAGGTACCGCATATAGAAATACATCCTTTGTGATTTACGAAGAAACCATTCATGGTTTTAGCGATAGCACTTTTGAACCTAGTAGAAGTCTATTAGAAACTACCGTAATTATGCATGAGTTCGGACATATATTAGGATTAACAAACTTGGGCGCAGATGTGCAATCCGATCATGAAGATGCAGAACATCCAAAACATTGTGATGTAGCATCGTGTTTAATGTATTGGTCTGCCGAAACCGGAGATGGTATTGCGAATTTAGTTTCTGGAGGATCAGCTCCACAATTAGACGCACAATGTATTGCAGACTTGCAAGCTAACGGCGGAAAATAATTTATAAAATTTAAGAAAAATGAGAAAAGGATATTTAATAACTATAGCATTGCTATGTCTAGTTTTTACTAGTAATGCACAAGAAGAAAACACAAATCCATCTAACTTTGGTTTAAAAGGAGGCTATAATCTAGCTGCAGTACATTTTGATGGCGAGGGAGAAACCGGACAAAGACATGGTTTTCATATCGGTTTTTATGGCGAATCTTTTGTTTCAAACAACTTTGCTCTGCAATTAGAATTACTGTATGCACAACAAGGCTACGAAATAAAAAACAATAGCGGAACGTTTACGCAAAAGCTAGATTACATAAATGCACCTTTAATGTTTAAAGTGTATCCAGATTCTAATTTTTTCTTAGAAGTTGGGCCGCAAATTGGTTTCGCTATTTCCCATAAAGAAACTTTTGATAGCAGCTTTAACCTTTTTGATACTTCTCAAGAATTTGAACCGAATACATTGGATTGGGGAATGAATTTTGGTGGCGGATTTAAAACGGATTCTGGAATTAGTCTTGGTGTAAGATACCATTTAGGATTAGGTGATATTTACGATGAAAATGGAAGTCCGAAAAATAGAGTATGGCAATTTTCAATTGGATTCGATTTATAGATGAAATTTAGAATTAATTAGTTTAGCTTTGCTCTGTTAAAAAGAAAAAAATGCAACAAACTACAAATACTATATTGATGATTCGTCCTATTAATTTCAGGAGGAATGAGCAAACTGCCGTAAATAATTTCTACCAAAAAGAAGCAGACAATACATTACCAGAAACCGAAAATGTAAAAGCGCAAAAAGAGTTTGATGCGTATGTAGACAAGTTACGTAGTATTGGAGTTCATGTTGTTGTTATTAGTGATACGGAAGAATTTGATACACCAGATTCTATTTTTCCTAACAATTGGATTTCTTTTCATGAAAACGGAACCGTTGGTTTATACCCAATGTTTGCCGAAAACAGAAGAAACGAAAGAAGAGAAGACATTTTAGAGGAATTAGAAAAACAAGGCTTTGTCATTGAAAACATTGTAGATTATACAAGTGCAGAAGACGAAGGTGTTTTTCTAGAAGGTACTGGAAGCTTACTCTTAGATCGTGCAAATAGTCTTGCATATTGTGCTTTATCTGCTCGTGCAGATGAAGGATTGTTTATCGAATTTTGCGAAGATTTTGAATATACTCCAGTAGTGTTTTCGGCAAACCAAACGGTTAATGGTAAACGCGAAGCTATTTATCATACCAATGTAATGATGTGTTTGGCAGAAACTTTTGCTGTGATATGTTTAGATACTATAGATGATAAAAAAGAGCGTAAAAACGTTGTTAAGCATTTACAACAAAGTGGTAAAGAGGTTATTTCCATAACCGAAGAGCAAGTCAGTAATTTTGCCGGTAATATGTTACAAGTAAAAGGGAAAGATGATAAACTCTTTTTAATTATGAGTCAAGCAGCTCAGGATTGTTTAACTCCTGCACAAATAAAGACGATTACAAAACATTGCGAAATTATAAGTAGTAGTTTAGATACTATTGAATCTTGTGGTGGTGGAAGCGCACGTTGTATGATGGCAGAAGTATTTTTGCCTAAAAATTAAACGCCTCCTGTAGGATTTGTTTTTGGTAATTCGATATAAAAAGTACTACCAACCGCTTCCGTGCTTTCTACCCAAATTTTACCGTGATTAAGTTCTACTAGTTCTTTACAAATAGTTAAACCTAATCCTGTACCTTTTTCATTTTTGGTTCCAATAGTAGTAAACGTATTGCTTTTAAATAACTGGTCTTGATTTTCTTTAGAAATACCAACGCCAGTATCGCCAATACTAATTAAAGATTGTCCGTTACTAATATGGTTTTGAATAGTAATCGTATCTCCAGATTTACAAAATTTAACAGCGTTAGTAAGCAGGTTTTGTACAATAATTTCTACCATACTTCTGTCGGCATAAATAAAATCATGTAAAGAATTATCTTCTATGGTAATATTTTTCTTTTCTGTTTTTTGTTCGATAAGTTTTAATTTGTCTAAAAATACTTCTTGCACATCAAACAAGCTTGGTTTAGATTCTAACGATTGCATTTGGGATTTGGACCAATTTAATAGATTGAATAAAAGTAAAGAGGCATTATTTGCATTTTCACTTAATTCTGGTAATAAATGATTAAACTCATCTTTACTTAAGGAACCATCTTTTAATAAATCTATAAATCCTTTAATCGAGGTAAGCGAGTCTTTTAAATCATGAGATACAATAGAAAAAAGTTTATCTTTTACCTTATTAATATCTTCTAAGTTTTTGGTCTGATCTAAAATAGCTTCGTTTTGAATATTAATTTGCTTGTTTTTGTCTTCTAGTTCTTTAGTATACTTAATACTGTTGTTTCTCTTTAAGTAGATCAAAATTAAAAAGGTAGATACTACTAGTAATGCAAGTAATAACGAATAAAAAATGAGATTTAACCGGTCTATTTGTTCTTGACTAGCTTTCTTTTCTTCTTCATGCTGACTAATTAATACTTGATTTGCGGCATTACTATTTGTATTTAAGTCTTGAATTTCAACTGGAACTATTGTCGTGTTTTTTTCTGTTTCTTTAGCAGAAGCATTTTGTTGCTGTTGCTTCTCTACTTTATTTTTAAGCTCATAATGCCTTCTTTGCCATATATAAGCTAGTTTAAAATTACTTTCTACCGAATCTAGTTTCGCTCTTAAGCCATAATTTTTTATCAGCTGTTCTTCATCTTGTACCGTTCTAGCTAAGGTAGTAGCTTCATACAGTAAACGCTCGGCAACAATAGGTTTTCTTTCTCTTAAATATAGCTCTCCAGAAGTATTAAGACCTATTAAAGTACCAAGATCATTGTTAAGTCTTCTATTTAATCGTAGGCCTTGCGTGATATATTCTTTAGCTTGATCTAAATTATTAAGGGAAAGATAAGAGCTTCCTATTTTTGTTAAAACATCTCCTCTTAATATGGTATCACTAGTATCTATACTTGCCAATACATTATTGAAATAATAAATAGCTTTTTGATATTCCTTTTTGTTGTAAAATAAATCGCCTAGATTTTTATTGGTTTGTATAATTTCTTCTTCCTTACCAAGAGACTGTTCTAAATCTAGCGTTTTTTTGTAAAAGGTAATCGCTAGATCGTAAGCTTCCATTTTATCATAAGCCGTTGCTAAATTTCGGTAGGCATCACAAAGCTCTTCCTTTAAATCTCGTTTTTCAAGTATCTCTATTGCCGAAAGAGAGAATTGTAAGCCTTTGTCATAGTTGCCTCTTGCAATTTCAATTAAACCAATACTATTATTAATTTTGGCAATTCCTAAAGTGTCGGATAATGCAATGTAAAGGTCTTTAGATTTTGTGTAGTTGTCAATAGCATTAAGGTAATCTTCTTTTTTTGCAAAAATAAGCGCTTTGTAATAGGTGATCTCAGCAATACCTGCAGTGTAATTTAAGTCATTAGATAGTTTTTCACTTTCTCTAATAAATTGTAATGCTTTGTTATAATCTTTGGTGTGGTATAGTAACTTAATTATCTGTAAAGACGTATTAATCTTTGTAGTGTCCGGTTTCTGAAACGCTAGTTGAATAGTAAGATTGTCAAGGTCCTCGTTTTGCGAGAAGCTCGAAAGCGCACTAAGACAAAAAATAAGTGTAATCAGTTTCCTCATTTAATACATTTACAAGAGTAAGGTATCAACTAAGAGTCTTTTTTGAGGGAATCAAAAACGCTTTGTTAAATTATAATTAGTTATTAAAAAATATCCAGTTTTTTAGGGATTGGATAAAATCCTCTGAAGACAAAACTCACTAAAACAGATTTAATAAACTAATTAAAGCGATTTAATGCAGAAAAATTAGATAAAGTGAGAGTTTATTTTAACTCGAAATAATTTTACAGACAAAACACTAAAAATAAGGACAAAAGGGGCTTGATTTTTATGCTAAAAAAGTAGTAAATTATCGTTTTTCGTGTTTTAGTTTATTGTTTTTAACAAATATTATTCAGCAATAAAATGCTATATTTGTAACCTTAAAATGAAAAGCAAAATGAGCCTTCAAAACACGTTATCCAATCATATAAAACAAGCAGTCACTTCTATTTATAAAGTAGATTTAGAAACGGTAGAATTTCAAGCAACTAGAAAAGAGTTTGCTGGAGATATTACGGTTGTGGTTTTTCCTATGCTACGCGCAATTAAAGGAAACCCAATACAAATAGGGGAAGCTATTGGTCAATATTTGGTAGAAAATGTGGAAGAAGTAAAAGCATTTAATGTGGTTAAAGGCTTTTTAAATGTGGAAATTAATGAAGGCTATTATGTCGATTTTTTCAACACTATTAAAAGCGATACTACTTTTGGTTTTGTAAATCCGGATGCAAATGAAAAGGCGGTAATGGTCGAGTATTCTTCACCTAACACCAACAAACCTTTGCATTTAGGGCATGTGCGTAATAACTTATTAGGGTATAGTGTTGCCGAAATTATTAAAGCTTCTGGTAAAAAGGTATACAAAACACAGATTATTAATGATCGAGGTATTCATATTTGTAAATCTATGTTGGCTTGGCAACGTTTTGGTAATAACGAAACGCCTGAATCTACAGGATTAAAAGGGGATAAATTAGTTGGTAATTACTATGTGAAGTTTGACCAAGAATATAAAAAGGAAATTCAAGATTTAATAGCTAAAGGACAAACGGAAGACGAAGCTAAAAAGAATGCGCCAATTTTATTAGAAGCACAACAGATGCTTATTAAGTGGGAAGCAGGAGATGAAGAAGTAGTAGCACTTTGGACCAAAATGAACAATTGGGTGTATGACGGATTCAATAGTACCTATAAAAATTTAGGAGTTGATTTTGATACTTTATACCACGAAAGCAAAACCTATTTATTAGGAAAAGAATTTGTTGCCGAAGGTTTAAAAACAGGCGTTTTCTTTGCTAAAGAAGATGGTTCTGTTTGGTGTGATTTGACTGAAGATGGTTTAGACGAAAAAATTGTATTACGTAGTGATGGTACAGCGGTTTATATGACGCAAGATATTGGTACTGCAATTCAACGTGTAAAAGATTATCCAGATGTTGGAGGAATGGTATATACCGTTGGTAATGAACAAGATTATCACTTTCAAGTATTGTTTTTAATTCTGAAGAAACTCGGATTCGATTGGGCTAAAAACCTATTTCATTTAAGTTACGGAATGGTAGATTTACCTTCCGGAAAAATGAAAAGTAGAGAAGGAACTGTCGTAGATGCAGACGATTTAATTACAGAAATGGCAACCACAGCTGGCGAAATTTCACAAGAACTAGGAAAGCTAGAAAACTACTCCGAAACAGAAAAACAAACGCTATATAATACCATTGGTCTTGGGGCATTAAAATACTATATATTAAAAGTAGATCCTAAAAAACGCATTTTGTTCGATCCTAAAAGTTCTATCGACTTTCAAGGAAACACAGGACCTTTTATACAATATACCTACGCAAGAATACAATCTATTTTACGCAAAGCAGATGTAGACGCTGCTGTCACACTGAGCGCAAAAGAAGTTTCGTTACATGAAAAAGAAAAAGAATTAATCAAACAATTACAGCTTTTTCCAGAAGTTATACAAAACGCAGCAGCAAACCATAGTCCTGCTTTAGTTGCAAATTACACCTATGATTTGGTAAAAGAATTTAATTCTTTTTACCAAAATGTATCTATTCTTGGAGCAGACACTGCTAACGAAAAAGTATTTAGAGTACAATTAGCACAAACGGTTTCTAATACTATTAAAAATGCTTTTAGTTTATTAGGGGTTCAAGTTCCAGAAAGAATGTAATAAATTCCTGCACAGGCAGGAATCTTAAGAAATAAGATATTGACTTTTAAAAATTTGCATCATTTTATGATCAAAGTATGTATGGTCAATTTTTAAATAATTCTTTTGAATACCATAGGTTTCAAAGCCAATTTTGGTATAAATATTTGCAGCTTTTTCATTGCTAACTAGTACATCAATTTCTATTTGTTCTATACCTTCTATTTTAAAAGCTTCCTCTAATGTCTCCTTTATAATAGTGGAACCAATATTTTTACCTTGATGGTCTGGATTTACATAGACTTGAATAATGATTCCTCTGTGGTCTGTTTTTCTTCTTTCATATCTTCTAAATCCAGAAATACCAACTAATTGGTTTTTATAAAAAGCGCCAATAACAAAATTATCGCGGTTAGATTGCTCAATATAAGGTTGGAAAAATAGTTTGGCTTTCGTTTTTTCTTCTGGATAATTAGAGGTGAAATTATTAGGAAAATTTTTCAAACATTGCAGTCTAATTTCTCGATACGCATTGGATTCTTTTGGGAGTAGTTTACGGATTTGAATTTCCATGATACTATTGGATTATAATTTATCGGAAAGAGTTTTTACAAAGACTTAAATTTAGTTTAGAAAAAGCAACAGAATAATTTCTTAGCGATGCTATACACGTTTTTTCCTCTTTCTATTCTAATGGTAAAGCTTGTTTTTATCTCACGACAAACGAAGTTAGCTGTTTTTTTTCACTAAGTCAAATAGATAAACTATTTTTGCCTTCATGCAAAACACGCTTCAAAACTACATTCCGGCGCAAGCAATACCTTATGTTTTAAACTTATTGAAACATGATAATTTGGTGGTTAAAGTAAAAAAAGAACGCAAAACAAGACATGGTGATTATAGAAAATTACCAAACAATAAACACCAAATAACAATTAATGCAAATCTAAATAGCTATCGCTTTTTAATTACTTTAATTCATGAAATTGCACATTTAGAAGCTTTTACTAAGTACGGAAGATTTATAAAACCACATGGCAAAGAGTGGAAGCAAACGTTTCAG
>JAGPUY010000317.1 GCA_018067265.1 Oceanihabitans sp.
ATGAAAATTCTTATTCGTGAAGGTAGTGCAGCAAAAAACTTTGAAGCCTTAATCGATTTAATGCCAGAACATTTTGAAAACATGATGTTTTGTAGTGATGATAAACATCCAGACGATTTAATTATTTCGCATATTAATGCATTATGTGCGCGAGCAATTGCTAAAAACATAGATGTGTTTCAAGTATTGCAAGCAGCATGTATAAATCCTGTAAAGCATTATAATCTAGATGTTGGTTTACTACAAGTTGGTGATGCTGCAGATTGTATTGTAGTCGAAGATTTAAAGGAGTTTAAAACGCTTCAGACTTATATTGATGGCGAATTGGTGTATGACTTCGGAAAGGTACATCTTAAAGATGTCGCTTTTCAAAACCTAAATAATTTCAATACCGACAAGAAAAAGGTTGCAGATTTTAAGTTTAATTCTTCCGCAGAAAAAATTAGAGTGATTGAAGCTTTAGAAGGACAATTAGTAACTAACGAACTTATTGAAGAAGCTACTATAGAAAACGGAAATCTAGTTTCTAATACCACAACAGATATCCTGAAAATGACTGTCGTAAATCGCTATAAAAACGATAAACCAGCAATCGCATTTATTAAAAATTTTGGATTAAAAGAAGGTGCAATCGCAAGTTCTGTTGGTCACGATTCGCATAATATTATTGCAGTTGGTGTTTCTGACGAAGCCATTTGCAAAGCGGTAAATTTAATCATAGAAAACAAAGGAGGTATTTGTGCTATAAGCGATTCCGAAGCACATATTGTTCCGCTTCCCGTTGCAGGAATCATGAGCGATCAAGACGGCGCAACTATTGGTAGAGATTATGCAGCTTTAGATAAAATGGCAAAACAATTAGGAAGCACATTACATGCGCCATACATGACTTTATCTTTTATGGCACTATTAGTTATTCCAGATTTAAAACTAAGCGACAAAGGACTATTTAGTGGAACCGATTTTAAATTTACTAGTTTAGAGGTCTAATGCCAATACTTAACACCACATACAAGCCATCCTTTTTTTTTAGAAACGGAAATGTTGCAACCGTATATTCGGGTATACTACGCAAAGTAAAACTGACCCAAAAACGAGAACGATTAACGCTTAGTGATGGCGATTTTCTAGATTTAGATTGGAGTTATGCTAAAGAGAAATCAGAAAAACTAGTTATTGTTTTACATGGATTAGAAGGCAATGCGCAACGACCTTATGTTACTGGTCCTGCAAAATTATTTAATGAAAATGGCGTAGATGCCGTTTGTGTGAATTTTAGAGGTTGTAGCGGAGAGCCGAACTTAAAATATAAAAGTTACCATTCTGGTGCAACCGAAGATTTACAAGAAGTCATTCTTCATATTTTGGAAAATAAAAGCTATTCGGAAATCTATATCAATGGCTTTAGTCTTGGCGGAAATATTGCCTTAAAATATTTGGGCGAAGAACGAATTATTCCGGAGCAGGTAAAAGGAGCTATTGCTATTTCTGTTCCTTGTTTTTTAGAAGGTTCTGCTAATGAATTACACAAACTAAAAAACAAACCGTATGCTATCCGATTTAAAAAACATCTAGTAGCAAAGTTGAAACCGAAACTGCTTCAGTTTCCAGATGAAATTACCACAGAAGAAGTGGATTCTATTAAATTATTAAGAGACTTTGATACCGTTTATACTTCTAAAGCGCATGGTTTTAAAGATGCAAAAGACTATTATACAAAATCCAGTTGTCTGCAGTTTCTACCAAATATAAAAGTGCCCACTTTAATAATAAATGCTTTAAACGATTCTTTTTTATCTCCGGAATGTTATCCCATAAAAGAAGCGAAAAACAACGAAAATCTACATTTAGAAATGCCAAATTTTGGAGGGCATGTTGGCTTTATTCAAAAAGGCGAATATTACTATAATGAACTTCGAGCTTTAGCGTTTGTTGCCCAAATATAAAAGGAATGTTTTTTTTTATTTCTAGAATTAAAGCATTCCTAAGGAACATATAATCCAATTTATAAATCGACATAGGTATTCCTTAAATCAAATCTCATCCTTTAAAAGTTTTATAAACCATTGAAAAACAAATAGTTGGTTTTCTCTTTTTTTATTTCTAAATTAGAGAAGCCTTATTTTTAAAAAGAACATGCCTACATAATGTTAACCTTTACTCTTTCTGGTACTTAAAGAGTGACTAACAAATTGATAAGCTATGTCCGACTATGTATTTTCAAATACGCTAAAAGAAGCAATTCATATAGCACAAGCCGTTGCAAAAGAATATTCGCATAAACAATATGCGTCTGCACATTTGCTAAAAGCATTAATGCATAAAAATATTGGCTTGATTAGCTATTTAGAAAGTATAGGTCAAGATGGATATTATGTAGAAGAATGGGCTGAAGTACGGTTAGAATCTTTAGCAAAAACTACCAAAATTCCAGAAAATCCTTCCGGAGATACCTCTGTAGAATCTGTTTTGTATGAAGCAGATAATATCAAACTAAAATTGGGTTTAGAAGAAGTTACAGCGCATTGTGTACTTATTGCTTTATGTACTCCTGGCGTTGGTTTTTCTTTTGAGCAATTAAAATCATTCCCTTTAACGCCGAATGAAATAATAGATAATTTAGGGGGTAAAGAAAGTGCGTCCAATACTTCGGGAGGGAAAACGGTAACTTCTACTAACAGCACGTCTATTGGCACAGGCACACTTTCGCAATACTGTATCGATAAAACGTTGAAGGCGAGTAATGCCGAATTAGATACTATTTCTGGTCGCGAATCGGAAATTAAAATGATTGCCGAAATTTTAGGAAGGCGATCCAAACCAAACGTACTTATTTTAGGAGATCCTGGAGTTGGTAAAACCGTTTTATTTAATGGTTTGGCCTATGCCGCCGTAAATAATAATGTACCAGAACATTTAAAAAGCGCTAGAATTTTTGAACTCGATTTTATTAATTTGGTGTCAGGCGCAGGTTATAAAGGCGAAATTGAAGACCGATTAAAAAAGGTGATGGAAGAAATAAAACAATTCCCAAAAGCCATTTTATTAGTAGATGAGATGAATAATCTAACCGATAAAAACCAAGGGAATCAAGGTTTAGCGAATTTATTAAAATCCGAATTAGCCAAAGGAGAACTCACCGTAATTGGGACTGCAACTAATGATGCCTTTAGAAAACATATTGAAGTAGATGAAGGTTTATCGCGTCAATTTGAAACGGTACGATTAGTAGAGCCAAATGAAGATGAAGCCTATCGAATGATTAAAAATACGGTTTCGTATTATACAGAACATCATGATTTACAAATAGATTCGGAAACCATACAAGAAGCAATACGTCTCGCAAAACGCTATAATAAGGAACGAAGTTTGCCAGATTCGGCAATAGATTTAATAGACAGAACGATGTCTGCTGCAAAATATATGATTGAAACTTCGGTAGCCGAAATTACGAGTATTCAGGAAAATTTAGAACTTCTAAAAAATAATAAAGAATTACAAAACGAAGCGATTTTAAAAGAACAAATTTGGGAATATGCTCTAATGAAAAACAGATTAAGCTATTTACTATTTGACGAGTTAGGGGACGAAAACCACTTTGAAAAAGTAACCACACCAAAACAAGGATTTACCGCTTTAGAGGGAATTTTAAAGCAGCTATTAGAAATCGCTTCCCTAGAAAAAATAGCGATTAATAAAAACGATGTAGCTTCCACTATCGCAAATAAAACAGGAATACCAACAGGGAAATTACAAGCAGATGAAAAGGAAAGACTTCTTCATATGGAAGACGTTTTACAACGAAGAGTCATTGGTCAAGATCATGCGATTAGTGTCATCACTTCTGCTGTTTTAGAATCGCGTTCTGGTTTAAGTAAACCCGGATTACCAGTAGGTTCTTTTTTCTTTTCTGGACCAACAGGAACCGGAAAAACAGAGTTGGCAAAATCACTAGCCGAATTTTTATTTCAAGACGAAAATGCAATCCTTCGTTTTGATATGTCAGAGTTTAAAGAAGAACATTCTGCAGCGCTTTTATATGGAGCACCTCCAGGATATGTAGGTTATGAAGAAGGTGGATTGCTAGTCAATAAAATTAGACAAAAACCATATTCTATTGTGCTTTTTGATGAAATTGAAAAAGCGCATCCTTCGGTATTTGATATCTTTTTGCAAATATTAGACGAAGGAAAACTGAGTGATAGACTTGGTAAAGTGGGTGATTTTTCGAATGCAGTTGTATTATTTACTTCCAATATAGGTAGTGCGCATATTGTGGAATCTTTTGATAATGGCATCATTCCTAAATCCAACGATTTACTCGAAATTATGGGAAGCTATTTTAGACCAGAATTTTTAGGAAGATTAACCGAAATTATTCCGTTTTCACCAATCACCAAAGAAAATGTGGTGAAGATCTTTAAAATCCAATTAAAAGGATTGCTTAAAGCACTAGAAAAGCAAGAAATCACCTTAGATATTTCGGAAAAAGCCATGACGTATTTAGCCGAAAAAGGATTTACTCCAAAATACGGAGCGAGACC
>JAGPUY010000326.1 GCA_018067265.1 Oceanihabitans sp.
GCCACATTTGCTAAAAACACACTCCAATCTAATGCAGAATCACCACCACCAGAAATCACTACTTTTTTATCTCGGTATACTTCGGGATCTTTAATAAAATACTCCACGCCTTTCTCTTCGTAATATGCAATATTTTCAATCTTCGGTTTACGCGGTTCGAAAGAACCTAAACCTCCTGCAATGGCAACAATTGGCGCTTGGTGTTGCGTACCTTTATTGGTCGTTACAATAAAACTTCCGTCTTCTTGTTTTTCAATAGTTTCTGCACGTTCCCCTAAAGTAAAACCAGGTTCAAACTGCTTTCCTTGTTCTAATAAATTCGTGGTTAAATCTCCTCCTAAAACTTCTGGAAATCCAGGAATATCATAAATAGGTTTTTTAGGATAAATCTCAGAACATTGTCCGCCAGGCTGAGGCAATGCATCAATTAAATGGCACTTTAATTTTAGCAATCCTGCCTCAAAAACTGTAAATAAACCTGTTGGACCTGCTCCTATTATTAATATATCTGTTTTAATCATGATGTACTTCTTTCTTACTAATTAATCCTTTGGTGAACTCGTTTAACGTTTCTACTTTTTCTTCAAAATCGCCTTTTATTGTTTTTCTAAAAACGTTTAAATTTTTAACCATATCATCGATATTATCCGGAATGACATCTTCAAAAAACTGACGTAATCGTTTGGCTGTAGTTGGTGATTTTCCGTTGGTAGAAATGGCTATTTTTACATTTCCTTTGGTAACAATGCCACCCATATAAAAATCACAATATGGCGGATTATCTGCCACATTTACTAGAATATTTCTTTGTTTGCAAGCTTCGTAAACTTCTATATTAACATCGATATTATCTGTGGTTGCAATAACAATGTGTTTATTATTTAAAAGTGTATCGTTATAAATACCTTTTATCATTTCAATCCCAAATTCTGTAGCCAACGCAATGGTTTCGGCTCTAAAAAAAGGAGCTACCATTTGCACTTTTGCATTTGGACTAGACTTTAGCAAAAAGCTTAATTTTTCTAAGGCTACGTTTCCGCCTCCAACAATAAGAACGTTAAGCTGTTCTACTTTTAAAAATATTGGATATAAGTTATTTCTCTCTTCCATCTTACAATAATTTTATGCAGAAAATACTTCTGGTTGGGTATTCACTTCTTTAAAAATCGAATCCAATTGCACGCGTTTTTCCACCACTTCTCCTATTACAATTATTGCCGGATTTGCTAGTTGTTTTTCTTTAACCACATGGCAAATAGTTTCTATGGTTCCTACGCCAAACTTCTCGTCTTTTGTAGTTCCATTTTGAATGATTGCAATTGGTGTTTTTTGTTTTCCTTCCGAAGAAAAAATAGATACAATTTCTTCTAGTTTTCCCATTCCCATTAAAATAACAACGGTTGCTGTAGATTTTGCAGCAAGTGCAACATCACTAGAAATAGTATGTGCTTTTGTGGTTCCAGTAATTACCCAAAAACTTTCGGAGCTTCCTCTTTTTGTTAATGGAATTCCTTGATAAGCAGGAACTGCTAATGAAGAAGAAATACCAGGAACCATGTACGTTTCTATACCAAACTGTCTTACATGATCAATCTCTTCGGCACCGCGCCCAAATATAAAAGGATCTCCTCCTTTTAATCGTACTACATGTCCGTGAGACTTTGCTCTAGCAACAATTAAATCATTAATTTGCTCTTGTTGGTATGCATAACAACCGCGACGTTTACCAACAAAAACAAGTTCTGCTTTTGGCGATGCGTATGCTAATAAATCTGCATTTACAAGTGCATCATATAAAATAACATCTGCATCTTTAATGGCTTTAATTGCTTTTAAAGTTATTAAATCTGGATCTCCAGGGCCTGCTCCTACAACGGTTAGTTTTGGTGTTATTCTCTCTTTCATGTTACAAATAATTTAGCTTGCTAATTGTTTTTCATTCTCTCTAAACACGCGAACCGCTCCTAAGAAATCCGTAGCGTTTTCTATATATTTTTTAGCAAATGCTTCGGTTGGTGCATTGTTTTTTATCTGATAAATTAATTCGGAAAAAGAAACCCCTAAATTAATTTTATTGTTTTCTACAAATTCGGCCTGAAACGTATTAATAATTCCAGCTTGTGTATTGACTGAAATATTTTCGGAAAGTAGAATTGCTTTTGCCGAATTCACCATCGAGCTATATGCAAAGTAGATTGCATTAGAATACACTTTATTACCAAAAGCTTCTTTTGCCGTTTCTATTTTTTCTTCACTCTCTAAAAATAGCGTTGCTATTAAATCGATAACTACGCCTGCACATTCTCCAATTCCGATTGCTTTTACATAGGCTTCATTGGTTCCCCAATCGATAAAATCTTCTTGTGTTAAGTTGGTAGCATCCGAAAGATCTTTCAGCATTTCATAAAAATACTTTTCGCCTTGTTGCAAATAATAATCCACAAATAGTTTTCCGTTTCCATTCGCTTCAAAATCGTTTAAAATTCTGCGTAAAGCATCTGGACCTCTTCTACTTGGCATTTTCACTACTTTATCTGCAAAAACACCTTTTCCGTTCCCTCTATTTCCTCCACCTAAAAGCACTTGTACTGCTGGAGCAACTAATTTATCTGGCGTACGAATAGACATTCCTTGAAAACCAATATTCGCGGCATTATGTTGTCCGCAAGCATTCATACAACCACTAATTTTAATGACTAAATCTTCATTTTTTAAGTATTGTGGATACTCTGCTTTTATAACACGTTCTAGTTCATCTGCAATCCCGGTACTACTTGCAATCCCTAAATTGCAAGTATCTGTACCCGGACATGCAGTAATATCCACCGCTTTATTATAACCGGCTTCTACAAAACCTAGCTTGGCTAATTCTTGGTAGAAAAATGGTAATAAATCTGCTTTTACAAACGGAATTAATATGTTTTGACGCAAGCTTAA
>JAGPUY010000299.1 GCA_018067265.1 Oceanihabitans sp.
AAGTGGGTGATGCAAATGGTGTTTTTATGATTATATTTAAAAAAATAAATGGGGAATGGAAAATTGTTTCAGATACTTCTTGCTAATTTTCTAAAAACTAAAAAACGAAATCACATGAAAAATATTCGGTCTTACTTTATAATAGCTCTAGTGCTATTATGTATTAGTTGTAAAACTTCGCAAGTTGCAGATAAAGTTCCCACTGCAATTGCTATCGAAGTTTCTAATTTTGAAAAACTAGCTTCTATAAAAAATGTGATAAGCATTGAAAAACACGAACAAATAAGTCATTTTGATGAAAATTACGAAATCTGGTTTCAGCAACCAATAGACCATAACGACTTATCGAAAGGCACATTTAGACAACGTGTATTTTTAGGTTTTGAAGATAAAAACAAACCCGTAATTGTAGAACTTCGTGGTTACGGAATTGGTCCGGAAAGAGCTGGCGAATTAGCAGAGCATTACCAAGCGAATCAATTAGCTATTGAACATCGCTACTTTAATAATTCGCGACCTGAAAATATAGACTGGAACACGCTAACCATTGAAAACGCCGCGAAAGACCAAGAGTATATAATTACTGCGATAAAAAACGCATTATATCCTAACGCCAAATTTGTTAGCACAGGAATTTCTAAAGGTTGCCAAACGACGATGGCGCACCGTAGATATTTTCCAAACAACGTAGACGCAAGTGTATGTTATGTTGGTCCGTTAAATTACCAAAGAGAAGATCCTAGAGTGTATTCCTTTTTAAAAAATGTAGGCACAAAAGAAGAACGTGAAAAGATTACAGCCTTTCAAAAAATATGCTTTGAAAACAGAAGTGCTCTTTTAGAAAGAATGAAAAATGTTGGAGAAGAAAAAGGGATGACTTGGGAGTTTGGAGTAGAGAAAGCTATAGATTATACCATTCTAGAATACTCCTTTGCTTTTTGGCAATGGGGAACGCCAATAGACAGTATTCCTACTGAAAATCCAAGCGTCGAAAACATCTACAACCATTTAATAGACGTTGTTGGTTATGGCTTTTTTGATGAAAAAGCGGTGGAAGGTTTACAACCTTATTTTTGGGCTGCTTTAACAGAACAAGGAATTTACGGTTATGAAACAGCTCCTTTTAAAGCCTATTTAAACACCGAAGAAATTTACAAATTTGATTGGGCTTTTCCGGAAGGCGTGTCTAAAAACTACAACCTAAAACCGATGCAAGAAATTAAATATTTTCTAGATACTTCTGCAGAAGACATGTTGTTTATTTATGGCGAATATGATGCTTGGAGTGCAACTGCTGTGGAGCTTACTACCGATGCTTCACAAAGAGAAGTTTATAAATTTGTAAACCCAAAAGGAAGTCACACTACAAGAATCAAAAGTTTTAATCCGGAAACCAAAACTAAAATTTATACCATTATTGATGGTTGGTTAAAAGAATAAGGAAGAAAATTATTATCGAATAATCTTCTTCCGTTTACTCTAAATACCAAACGGATTATCGATACTATGCATTGGTTTTGTAAACCACTTCGGACCATCATTTGTCATGTAAATATGGTCTTCTAATCGGATTCCGAATTTATCTGGAACACAAATCATTGGCTCATTACTAAAAGTCATTCCTGCTGTTAAAACGGTTTTGTCGTTTCTAACAATATATGGCCATTCATGAATTCCCAATCCGATGCCGTGTCCTGTTCTATGTGGTAATCCTGGCAATTTATAATCTGGTCCTAATCCATGCGATTCTAGTACCACTCGAGATGCATTGTCTACATCCGCACAAGTATTTCCTAATTGTGCAGCATCAAAAGCAGCTTGTTGTGTTTCTTTTTCAATGTTCCAAATGCGTGTTTGCTCTTCATTTGCTTTCCCAAAAACATAGGTTCTTGTAATATCTGAAATATAATCATGTAGCATACAACCTGTATCCACTAAAACCACCTCGTTTTCTTCTAGGTCTTTTGGTGTTTTTACGCCGTGCGGAAAAGAAGAATCTACACCAAACAGCACAATACAGAAATAGGATCCTGAAGTTGCTCCGTATTTTATATGTGCTTCGTGAATAAAATCGGTAACTTCTTTAGCCGAAATTCCTACGTATAAAATTCTTGCGACTGCTTTATGTACTTCTAACGTGATGTTCATGGCATGTTGCATTATAGCAATCTCTGCTTCCGACTTGATCATTCTACAACCTGCAGTAATGGCTTTCGCACTAACTAATTCATAAGAATTTTGACAATTTCTAATGCCATCAAAAACAAAAAACGGAGTTGCTTCATCCATAGCAATAGCGCCAGATGCTACGCCGTTTTCTTTTAAAAGTGTCACGAATAATTGGTAAGGAGATTCGTGTTCTTCCCAACCTTTAACGGCTCCTTCTATTAGCATGAAATCGAAAATAGTTCCTTTTTCAAATTCCGGAGCAATATAAATGAGCTTCCCATTTGGAAATAATAAAGCACCAACCATGCGCTCACTTGCGCCCCATTTCATTCCTGTAAAGTAGAATAAATTGGTACCAGCATGTAAATACAATGCTGGAACATTGTGTTCTTGCATGAACTTGCAAGCTTTGTCCATTCGTTGTTGAAACTCTTCTTTTTGAATTGGTTTTACTAAATGTGCTGCCGGCTTAATAGCTTCCAATTCTGCCTTTATAGTCGATCCTCCTATTCCTATCATATTATTATTTCATTATTCATTAAAGCCTCAATGTCTTCTATTTCAATTGGCATTGCTGCTGTTAAATTGATATTTCCGTTTTCTGTAATTACATAATCGTTTTCTAATCTGCAACCAATTCCTTCTTCTGGAATATAAATCCCAGGTTCACAAGTAAGTGCCATTCCTATTTCTAAAGGACGCGAATACAAGCCAACATCATGCACATCTAAGCCGATATGATGCGCAGTACCATGCATGAAATATTTTTTATACAATGGTTTTTCCGGATCTTGATTAGCAACCGCATCTGCATCTAACAATCCTAATTTTATCAATTGCGCTTCTACTAAACTTGCCATTTGAGACTCGTAATCTGCAGGAAGTATTCCAGGTTTTAAAAGCTTGCTTCCTTCTTTTAAACAATATAAAACCGCGCTATACACTTCTTTTTGTCTTTTACTGAATTTTCCATTTACAGGAAAACAGCGTGTAGTATCACTATTATAATTCGCATAGCAAACGCCAAAATCCATAAGTATCATTTCACCATCTTTACAAATAGCATCGTTAGTATTATAATGCAATGCACATGCATTTTTACCAGAAGCAACAATAGGTTTGAAGGCATGTCTTACGGCTCCAGACTTCACTAAATTATAGATTAATTCTGCTTCTAACTCGTATTCGTTTATATTAGGTTTACAGGATTCTAAAACACGTTTAAAACTAACCACACTAATATCTGCAGCTTTTTGCATTTGCGCAATTTCTACTTCCGATTTTATTGGACGCAGATCTCTAGTTATTTTTGCTGCTCTATGCAACGCATGTAAAGGGTATTTCTTTTTACACCATTGTATCATTCTATCTTGCTGCGTTTCTTGATCTTTTGTGGCACGCTTTAAATATTCATTGTGCCCAAGGTAAAAACCGTCGGCTTCAAAAGCCATATATTGCAAAAGCATTTCGAAGTCATGTACCCATTCTACTCTAGAAATTCCAGAAACATCTGTTGCTTGTTCTTTGGTTAGTTTCTCACCATCCCAAATTTTCATTTGTTCATTGGTTTCTTTGACAAACAAAATAGCCTTGTTCTCCTTTTTATGTGCATCTGGATATAAAACCAGAATGGTTTCCTCTTGGTCTATTCCCGAGAGATAAAACAAATCATTATTTTGCGTAAAGCCCATAACATCATCTGCATTATTATGCTTTACA
>JAGPUY010000350.1 GCA_018067265.1 Oceanihabitans sp.
TCAAACATCCAAACAATGGGATGAAATTCTGCCATATAAAACGTTCCTCCAGTATTTAGTTTTTCAGCAATCATTTTTCCCCAAGGTTTTAAATCTGGCAACCAACCAATAACGCCATAACTGGTAAAAACAATATCAAAAGTTTCCTTTACATGTTCTGAAGTATCTAAAACATTACAACAAACAAATCTAGCATCTAACTGTAGCTCTTTATTTAACTCTTGTGCTAAGGCAATTCCGCCATCACTTAAGTCCACACCAACACAGGTTGCTCCTAGCCTAGACCAACTTAATGTATCTTGTCCGAAATGACACTGTAAATGCAATAGAGACTTGCCAGAAACATCGCCAAGCGCTTCCGTTTCATAGGACATTAAAGAAGATTTACCAGCTTTAAAAGCTTGCATATTATACATATCGCTTTGGGCATGTACTTTTACCTTATCATTCCATGTCACTTTATTTGCCTTAAAATAATCTTGATTCTTATCCATAATACTAAATTGAATGTCTAAGATAAAACTTATCAACTAATCTTCTTTATCTTTGTTGAAAATTAGAAAAATGAAACACACATTCCTTGTACTATGCGCGCTTATAACTTTAATTTCTTGTAAAAAGGAAGAGAAAAAAGAGGCTATAAAAGAATTATCTATTGCTGAAAAGATTGCAAATGCACACGGATTTGAAAACTGGGATAAGGTTTCAGAAATAGCTTTCACTTTTAATGTAGACAAAGACAGTACGCATTTTGAAAGATCTTGGACCTGGAAACCCAAAACAAATGATGTCCGCTTAATTAGTAATCAAGACACCATTCAGTACAATAGAAAAAACGTAGACAGTATTTCCATTAAAGCAGATCAAGGTTTTATAAATGATAAATTCTGGTTGCTTGCACCTTTTCAACTGGTTTGGGATAGCGGCACAACGATTACGGAACCTACACAAGAAAAAGCACCAATTAGCGAAACAATTTTAAATAAAATCACACTAGTATATGCTAATGAAGGTGGCTATACGCCTGGTGATGCGTATGATTTTTATTATGATGATAATTATATGATTAAAGAATGGATTTATAGAAAAGGTAATACAGAAGAAGCCTCTATGATTACTTCTTTTGAAAGTCAAAAAGATTTTAATGGTATTAAGATTGCCTTAGAACATATTAAAAAAGGAGAAAACTGGAACCTTAACTTCACTAATATTCAAGTAGATATAAATTAATTTTAGAATAAAACATCTAAAACGAATCTCTTATACGTATATATTATACCCTCCGCAATATTTATTGCGTCTATATATAAATTGAAAAACGCCTTGTAATAGGTATTACAAGGCGTTTTTTTGTTATTCATTTCGAGATTCATTTCTAAAGGAATAATTCTTGTTTTAATGCATACTCGCTTCAATAGCTTGCGCTCCTTTTTTAATAATGGATATATAATTCTCTATATTTTCAAGTTTAAATCTACTAGACGGACCAGAAACACTAATACTAGCAATAACCTGACGCTTATTATTATAAACAGGCATGGCGATACAAATAAGACCTAATTCCAATTCTTCCATATCTAAGGCGTATTCTTGCGCTCTTATTTTTTGTAACTCCTTCTGTAAAGCTTCCCCATCTGTAATGGTATTTGCGGTACATGCATCTAAAGAAACCGCTTTTAAATAGTTTGTTATTTTTTGTTCCGGTAAAAAAGCCAAAAGCACTTTTCCTATTGCGGTACAATATGCTTTTTGATAAGAACCTATTTGCGTGCTTACTTTAAGTCCTTGCGGACTTTCAGTTTTGTTCAAATAAAGCACCTGATTTTTATCCAAAACTCCAAAATGCACGGTTTCCTTAATTTCTCTAGCAATATTTTCTAACGGTGTTCTAGAATATTTCCGTAACGTTTTATGTATAGCCACTAAATTTCCCAATTCAAATAACTTAAGACCTAAAAGATATTTATCATTATCATTCTTCTGCAATACACCTAAAGATTCTAATGTGTTTAATAATCTATACGTGGTACTTTTGTTATAGCCTTTTTTTAATGCCAGTTCTCGAACACCCCATTCTTGCTTATCCATAGTAAAGGCATCCAATAGCGTGAAAGCTTTTACTACAGATAAATTGAGATCTTTAACATCTTCATTCATAAATTCCTAATCGTTTAAGTACTATTAAAAAAAGGGACCGAATTCCTTTACTATCTTTTAGGAAATTCATTTCATTATTCAAAAATAATGTTTATTTTTGAAACAGTGTTTCATATAATGAAACGTTTTAGCTTTTTTTTCAAATCCAGAAAGACTTTTTTTACTTTAAAAAATGAATAAAACCACTTTAAGTTACGCACAGCAACAAGACCAAAACGATCCGCTTTCTAAGTATAGAGATGCATTTCATATCCCTAAAGATAAAGACGGAAACGATTGGTTATATTTTACAGGAAATTCTTTAGGCTTACAACCAAAAGCTACAAAAGAATACATTCAGCAAGAACTGGAGGATTGGGCTAATTTTGGAGTCGAAGGTCATTTTGAAGCAAAAAATCCTTGGATGCCATATCACGAATTCTTAACCGAATCGATGGCAAAAGTGGTTGGTGCAAAACCAATTGAAGTGGTTATAATGAATACCTTAACTACCAACTTGCATTTGCTAATGGTAAGTTTTTACCAACCCACAAAAACAAAATATAAAATTGTAATCGAAAGTGATGCATTCCCTAGTGATCGTTATGCAGTTCAAACACAATTAGATTTTCATGGTTTTGATGCTAATGAAGGTGTAATAGAATGGAAACCAAGAAAAGGCGAAGAACTTCTTAACATAGAAGATTTAGAAACCATTCTAGAAGAACAAGGCGACGAAATCGCATTATTACTTATTGGAGGTGTAAATTATTACACCGGACAATATTTAGATATCAAAAAAATAGCAGAATTAGGGCATGCTAAAAACTGTATGGTTGGCATTGATTTAGCACATGGCGCAGGAAACATTCAACCAGAGTTACATGATTCTGGTGTAGACTTTGCCGCTTGGTGTACGTACAAATACTTAAATTCTGGACCAGGAAGTTTAGGCGGACTATTTGTCCACGAAAAACACGCACATAATAAAGATTTAAAACGATTTGCTGGTTGGTGGAGTCATAATAAATCGACTAGATTTAATATGCGACAACCATTAGATGTGATTCCTGGTGCCGAAGGCTGGCAACTTAGTAATCCTCCAATTTTATCTATGGCAGCCATTAAAGCATCTTTAGATATGTTTAATGAAGTAGGAATGGATGCCCTTCGGGAGAAATCTGAAAAACTCACAGGCTATTTCGAATTTTTAATTAACGATTTGAATAACGATAAGATTAAAATCATAACACCTTCGAATCCGAAAGAACGTGGTTGTCAATTATCTATTCAGGTAAAAGACGCAGATAAAACTTTACATAAAAAATTAACGGAAGCACATATTATTACCGATTGGCGGGAACCAGATGTAATACGCTGCGCTCCAATCCCATTATACAACACCTTTGAAGATGTGTATAGAATGGTAGAGAAGTTGAAAGAGATATTAAATAAATAATTATAAGTCGAGAAACAAACTATATAATTTAGTCTTGTCCCAAATCAATTCGCAGAATTGAACGTCAAGGCGAAGAATAGATGAAGAAAAGCTCCGAAATCAGGAGAACGCAGTTCGACGCGGAGTTTTCAAATCGGTTTTCAGTTTGTAAAACTGAAAAATTCCTTGGCTTGACTGTGATCTCCCGCCTGCCGACAGGCAGGTTTGGTTTTGTATTGATATTAAAATGTCTACCAGACATTTTAATATCAATAGTGTATCAAGACAAATGCTAAGCATTCATGAATACCTATTTAACAAAATAGAAAACCATGAACTAAAATGAACAGAATATTAAAACAAAGGAGATTTCCGCCTTCACGGAAATAAAAAATATGAGTAATAAAAAAGACAACATACTAATCATTGGAGCCGGACTTTGTGGTTCCCTCCTAGCTGTACGTCTAGCACAACGCGGTTACACCGTAAACGTTTACGAAAGCAGACCCGATTTACGTACTACAGATATTTCTGCAGGCCGTTCTATAAATTTAGCCCTTTCCGATCGTGGTTTAAAAGCCATGCGTCTTGCAGGAGTGGAAGACAAAGTAAAACCGCTTTGCATTCCCATGTATGGAAGATTGGTTCATGATATAGAAGGCAATACGTTTCCCTCAAACTATTCCGGAAGAGATAACGAATATATCAACTCTATTTCTCGTGGAGAATTAAATGGATTGCTTTTAACCGAAGCTGATTTATACGATAATCTTACCATTCATTTTAACAAAAAATGTAACGGAATAGATATCGAAAACAACACTGCCAGTTTATACGATTACGAAACCAAAACAGAATTAGAAGTTACAGGAGATGTTATTTTTGGTACCGATGGTGCAGGATCTTCCTTAAGAAAAAGTTATTATCTAGAGCGTAAATTTCTATTCAGTTATGCGCAAAACTATTTAACGCATGGCTATAAAGAGTTAGAAATTCCAGCTTCCGCGGAAGGAAAGCATCTTATAAGTAAAGATTATTTACACATTTGGCCAAGAGGTGATTATATGTTAATTGCACTTCCTAATTTAGACGGAAGCTTTACAGTAACATTATTTTTAAGTTACGAAGAAGGAAAATACAACTTCGAAAACTTAACAACAGAAGAAAGCATAAAAGAATTCTTCGCTACGCAATTTCCGGATGCATTAGCATTAATCCCGAATATAGCAGAAGAGTTTGCCAACAACCCAACAGGCGCTTTAGGAACCGTAAAATGTTCGCCGTGGCATTACCAAAATAAAAATGTTTTATTAGGAGATGCCGCACATGCAATTGTTCCGTTTTACGGACAAGGAATGAACGCATCCTTTGAAGATGTAACCGTTTTTGATGCTATTTTAGAACAACACGAAGGCAATTGGGAAACCATTTTTAAAGTCTACGAAAAAACTAGAAAAGCAGACACAGACGCTATTGCAGATTTAGCTATCGACAATTATTACGAAATGCGTGACCACGTTGCAAATCCTATTTTTAAAGTAAAACGAGCTATTGAAATGGCTTTAGAGAAAGAATTTCCAAATGACTATTTTTCAAAATACTCGATGGTAACTTTTAAAGAAGACATTCCGTATCACACAGCAATGACAAAAGGAAGAGCACAAGACAAAGCGATTCTAAACCTAATAGCGAATAAAGAAATAGATACCAACGAAGATTTAAATACTATCTTTAAAAAAGTACAACTAGAAACCGAGGCTATTCTGCAAGACGATAGAATTGCAGGATTGAAATAGATTGAAATAGATTGTTAGCTGTTAGCTGTTAGCTGTTAGCTGTTAGCTGTTAGCTGTTAGCTGTTAGCTGTTAGCTGTTAGCTGTTAGCTGTTAGCTGTTAGCTGTTAGCTGTTAGCAAAAATGAAAATAACTTGGGACAAACAAGAACATATTAAAAGTGAAAGCCCTAAATCAATTCATAGAATTGAGCGTTAAGGCGAAGAATAGATGAAGAAAAGCTCCGAAAACAGGAGTTCAGCATTTTTAGGCTGGACGACGCAGAGTTTTCAAATCGGTTTCCGTTTGCAAAACTGAAAATTCCTTGGCTTGACTGTGATTTCCTGCCTGCCGGCAGGCAGGTTTGGCTTTGTATTGATATTAAAATGTCTACCAGACATTTTAATATCAATAGTGCATCAAGGCAAATGCAAAGCATTCATGAATACCTATTTAACAAAATAGAAAACCATGAACTAAAATGAACAGAAAGAAAAATCCTTGGCTTGAATATCTTTTTTTGATTTGTTTTGGAACAGCCAAAAAAGGATAAGTAAATAAGCACTTCGACTGCGCTCCCTGTGACATTTTACAATAAAAGAAAACCAATAAATACTAGATCCTGAATCAAGTTCAGGATGACAAAAAATAAAAAGATGAGTGACAATAAAAATGAGATTTCTGCTTCTGCAGGAACAAAGGTAACACCAAGAGGAGCATATCCACACGTAAAACAAGTTGGCGATTTCATTTTCGTTTCCGGAACCAGTTCGCGTAGAGCAGACAACAGCATTGCTGGAGTCGACATTATTGACGAAATGGGAACCAAACGTTTAAATGCAGAAGTACAAACGCGTGAGGTTTTAAAAAACATAGACACCAATCTTAAAAAAGTTGGAGCAAGTTTAAAAGACGTGGTAGATGTTACTTCGTTTTTAGTAAATATGAATGATTTTGCTGGTTACAACAAAGCCTACGCTGAATTTTTTGAAAAAGAAACAGGACCAACCAGAACAACCGTTGCTGTACATCAATTACCGCATCCAGATTTGGTGGTTGAAATTAAGGTAATGGCTTATAAGAAACAAGAGTAAAGAACCAAGAACCAAGAATAAGGACTAACTTATCTTGGCTCTTTTATCTGTAAACAAAATGAACATTCAAAACTACATAAACGGAAAATTTATGCTTCCCATTGCTAATGCGTGGATAGACAACTACA
>JAGPUY010000366.1 GCA_018067265.1 Oceanihabitans sp.
TCAAACAGATTCGTCTAACGTCTAATTACTAATGACTAATGTCTAATTATTATTTAGTTGCTTTTTTCTTGTTAGCAACAGTTTTTCTTCTACCTTTTCTTGTTCTAGAGTTGTTTTTAGTGCGTTGACCTCTCAATGGAAGTCCTGCTCTATGACGTATTCCTCTATAACATCCAATATCCATTAAACGTTTAATGCTTAATTGGGTTTCTGAACGAAGTTCACCTTCAATAGTAAAAGTTCCAACAGCCTCACGAATATTTCCGATTTGTTCGTCTGTCCAATCTTCTACTTTTGTGCTTTCGTCAACTTTAGCTTCTGCTAAAATTTCTTTTGCTCTACTTTTACCTATTCCATAGATATAAGTTAAAGAGATCACTCCTCTTTTCTGTTTTGGTATGTCTACACCTGCAATTCTTGCCATAATTACCCTTGTCTTTGTTTGAATCTAGGATTCTTTTTGTTAATCACGTAAAGTCTACCTTTTCTACGTACTATTTTGCAATCTACGCTTCTTTTTTTAACTGATGCTCTTACTTTCATCGTATTGGTATTAGTATCTATAAGTTATACGAGCCTTAGTTAAATCATAAGGACTCATTTCTAATTTTACTTTATCTCCTGGTAATAATTTAATATAATGCATACGCATTTTACCGGAGATGTGTGCTGTCACAATGTGACCATTTTCTAATTCAACACGAAACATAGCATTTGATAATGCTTCTATTATGGTTCCGTCTTGTTCTATTGCTGCTTGTTTTGCCATAGTATATAAATTAAGCTACTGCTTTTCTATTCTTACCAGTTTTCATCAAGCCATCATAGTGTCTATTTAACAAGTATGAATTTACTTGTTGCATAGTGTCAATTGCAACTCCAACCATAATTAATAGTGATGTACCACCAAAAAATAAGGCCCAACCAGATTGTACGT
Source organism: Oceanihabitans sp. (assembly GCA_018067265.1). Lineage (GTDB taxonomy): Bacteria > Bacteroidota > Bacteroidia > Flavobacteriales > Flavobacteriaceae > Oceanihabitans. The sequence goes on from JAGPUY010000366.1 coordinate 938, forward strand.
TCATTAGCTTAACTATGAATGCTGGGAACACAGCAATAAGTGCTAAAAATATAGAACCAGGTAATGTTATTTGTGACATAATTTTATCCAAATATTCTGAGGTTTCCGATCCAGGACGAATACCAGGAATAAATCCTCCGCTACGTTTAAGATCATCAGCCATTTTATTTGTAGGTACCGTAATTGCCGTATAAAAATAAGTAAATATTATAATTAATAAAGCAAATATTAAGTTATACCAGAAACCAAACATATCCGAAAAATTTGTCTGCATCCATTGTCCAGTTGCTGTATCTTTTAAGAAAGAAGACCCACCTATTAAACCTGGTACAAACATAATTGCTTGAGCAAATATAATTGGCATTACTCCAGAAGCATTAAGCTTTAATGGAATAAATTGTCTTGCACCGCCAAATACGTTTTTCTCGTATCCACCAGATGCTGTTCTTCTTGCGTATTGTACTGCAATTTTTCTAACCGCCATTACTAACATGATACATGCTGCAATAATTGCTAACCAAATTACTAGTTCAAAAAGAATTAACATTACGTTATTTCCTTCTAATCTAGAGGATGCATTTAATAAGAAGTTTTTAGGTAAAGTTGCAATAATACCAACCATAATCAATAAGGAAATACCATTACCAATACCTTTATCTGTAATCTTCTCACCTAACCACATTGCAAAAACAGTTCCTGTTACTAAAATGATAACAGAAGAAAAATAGAATAAACCACCTTGACCTAATAAAAAGGCCGATTGCGGGATACCTAAAGCAGGTAAACTTGCTAAATAACCTGGAGCCTGCACTAAGCATATTCCAATGGTTAACCATCTTGTTATTTGCGTGATCTTCTTTTGTCCACTTGCTCCTTCTTTTTGTAGTTTTTGTAAATATGGAATTGCTATTCCCATTAACTGTACTACAATAGAAGCAGAAATGTAGGGCATGATACCAAGGGCAAAAACAGATGCATTAGCAAATGCCCCACCTGTAAATGCATTTAATAAACCTAATAAACCATCTTCTGTATTACCTTGTATACCTTCTAATTGCGAAGCGTCAATACCTGGAAGTACTACCTGTGCTCCGAAACGATATACTAAAAGTAAACCTAATGTTAAGATAATTCGGTTTCTTAGTTCTTCAATTTTCCAAACATTTTTTAATGTCTCTATAAATTTCATGCTTCTCAATTAATTATAAAGTTACTGCTTCACCTCCAGCTGCTTCGATAGCTGCTTTGGCAGTTGCTGTAAATTTATGAGCTGTTACTGTTAATTTAGATTTTAATTCCCCACGTCCTAATATTTTAACTAGCTCATTTTTACCAGCTAAACGTAACGTTATCATTGTATCTAAATCAAGAGTATCTTTAATTACTTTGTCGTCAATTAACTGTTGTAGTTTATCCAGGTTTACACCTTGATACTCTTTACGGTTAATATTAGTAAAACCAAATTTAGGTACACGACGTTGGATAGGCATTTGACCTCCTTCAAAACCAACTTTCTTAGAGTAACCAGAACGAGATTTAGCTCCTTTGTGACCACGCGTTGCAGTACCACCTTTTCCAGAACCTTGTCCACGACCTATACGTTTACCTTGATTTTTTACTGAACCTTCTGCAGGTTTTAAATTACTTAAATCCATTTGTAAGTGTTATATTATTTTGCTTCCTCAACAGAAACTAAATGTGAAACTTTAGCAACCATACCAAGGATATTTGGTGTGGCATCGTGCTCTACTACTTGACCAATCTTTTTAAGACCAAGAGCTAATAATGTTCTCTTTTGTCTTTGTGTACGATTGATTGCACTCTTTACTTTTTTTACTTTTATCTTTGCCATCGTTTTCCTTTATTATCCTTTAAAAACTTTTTCAAGAGAAACTCCTCTATCACGAGCAATTGTTCTTGCATCTCTTAATTGTAATAAAGCATCAAAAGTTGCTTTTACTACGTTATGAGGGTTTGATGAACCTTGAGATTTTGATAATACATCATGTACTCCAACTGCCTCAAGAACTGTTCTAACAGCTCCACCAGCAATTACTCCTGTACCAGGAGCTGCAGGAATGATGTTTACTCTTGCCCCACCAAATTTTCCTTTTTGTTCATGTGGTAACGTACTTTTGATTAAAGGAATACGTACTAGGTTTTTCTTTGCGTCTTCTACTGCTTTTGCAATTGCACTAGCAACATCTTTAGACTTTCCTAAACCGTGTCCTACTACACCTGCTTCATCACCAACCACTACGATTGCTGAAAAACCAAATGCTCTACCACCTTTAGTTACTTTAGTAACTCTTTGTACACCAACTAAACGATCTTTAAGATCTAATCCACTTGGTTTAACTAGCTCTGCGCTTTTGAATTTTTGATACATAATTTCTTAGAATTTAAGTCCTGCTTCTCTAGCTCCATCAGCTAATGATTTCACTCTACCGTGATAAATATAACCACCTCTATCAAAAGAGATTGTATTAATACCAGCTTTCATTGCTTTTTCGGCAACAGCTTTCCCTACTAATGTAGCTATTTCTGTCTTATTTCCTTTTGCAGAACTAATGTCTTTATCTCTTGAAGATGCAGCACTGATAGTATTACCAGTTTCATCATCAACTATTTGAGCATAAATTTCTTTATTACTTCTAAAAACAGATAATCTCGGTCTAGATCCTGTACCTGATACAGTCTTACGGATTCTGTTTTTTATTCTTATTCTTCTTTCGAATTTTGATAGTGCCATAACTTACTTATTAAGCTGATTTACCTGCTTTTCTTCTTAGTACTTCTCCAACAAACTTCACACCTTTTCCTTTGTAAGGTTCTGGTCTACGGAAGCCACGTATTTTTGCAGCAACTTGACCAACTAATTGTTTGTCGAAAGATGTTAATTTTATAATTGGATTTTTTCCTTTATCTGAAACTGTTTCAATTTGAACTTCAGGAGCAATATCCAATACTATGTTATGCGAAAAACCTAAAGCTAAATCTAACTTTTGCCCTTGGTTTGAAGCTCTATATCCTACACCTACTAACTCTAGATTTTTAGTCCATCCTTTAGATACACCTTCAATCATGTTATTTATTAACGATCTGTATAAACCATGTTTGGCTTTTTGATCTTTAGAGTCTGAAGAGCGAGTAACTAAAACGTTACCTTCTTCTACTTTGATTTCAACGGAATCAAAGTTTTGTGTTAATTCTCCTAATTTACCTTTTACAGTAACAACATTATCTTTAACGTTTACTGTTACGCCTTCTGGAATGGCTACCGGATTATTTCCTATTCTTGACATTTCTTTTGGGCTTTAAATTAGTAAACGTAACAAAGTACTTCACCACCTACGTTATCTCTAGTTGCTTGTTTACCTGTCATTACTCCATGAGAAGTAGAAATGATGGCAATACCAAGACCATTTAATATTCTAGGTAATTCTTTAGAACTTGCATACTTACGTAAACCTGGTTTACTTATTCTTTGAATTTTCTTGATTACTGGTTCTTTTGTTTCTTTGTTGTACTTAAGGGCAATTTTAATTGTTCCTTGTACTGAAGAATCATCAAACTTGTAACTTAAAATATATCCTTGATCGAATAATATTTTAGTAATTTCTTTCTTCAAGTTAGATGCAGGAATTTCTACCACTCTGTGGTTTGCTCTTACCGCATTTCTAACTCTAGTTAAATAATCCGCTATTGGATCTGTGTACATAACTAATTGATTTTGTGATCTCGGTTTTCAACGTTGGTGTTGAACCTAAAATCTGTTTATATTTAATTTTACCAACTTGCTTTTCTAACTCCTGGGATTAACCCTTGATTTGCCATTTCTCTAAATGTAACACGAGAAATACCAAAGGTACGCATGTATCCTTTAGGTCTTCCTGTTAATTTACATCTATTATGCATACGCACAGGCGAAGCGTTTTTAGGTAACTTTTGTAATGCTTCGTAATCTCCAGCTTCTTTTAAAGCTTTACGTTTCTCAGCATACTTCGCTACTGTTTTTGCTCTTTTCACCTCGCGGGCTTTCATTGATTCTTTAGCCATAACTTAGTTCTTTTGAAAAGGTAACCCTAGTTCTGTTAATAATGATTTCGCTTCTTTATCTGTTTCTGCAGAAGTTACAAATGTAATATCCATTCCTGAGATTTTGTTTACCTTATCGATATTAATCTCTGGAAAGATAATTTGCTCTACAACTCCTAAGTTGTAGTTACCTCTTCCGTCAAATCCAGTAGCTTTAATCCCGTTAAAATCTCTTACACGAGGTAAGGCAGATGTAATAAAACGGTCTAAAAACTCATACATTCTTTCCCCACGTAAAGTTACTTTAACACCAATTGGCATTCCTTTACGTAATTTAAATGTTGCAACATCCTTTTTAGAAATTGTTGCTATCGCTTTCTGTCCAGTTATTGTAGTTATTTCTTCTAACGCGTAGTCGATTAACTTTTTATCTGCAACCGCAGCTCCAACTCCTTTAGATAAAACTATCTTTTTAAGTTTTGGAACTTCCATTACATTTTTATAACTAAATTCTTCTGTAAGAGCAGCAATTATTTTGCTTTTATACTCTTCTTTAAGTCTTGGTGAATATGCCATAACTATATTACTTCATTAGATTTTTTTGAAAATCTTACTTTCTTATCGCCTTCCATTCTATATCCAACTCTTGTTGTTTCTCCTTTCGAAGTTAACAAGGATAAGTTAGAAATTTGAATTGCAGCTTCTTTTTCTACGATTCCACCTTGAGGACTTTGAGCACTTGGTTTAGTATGTTTCTTCACCATGTTTACTCCCTCAACGATCGCTTTGTTCTTATCGGTTAATACTTTAAGTACTTTACCTTCTGATCCTTTATGATCTCCAGCAATTACTCTAATAGTATCTCCTGATTTTATTTTAAGCTTTGTCATCTTAATATATTGTCTTAAAGCACTTCTGGTGCTAATGATACAATTTTCATGAATTGTTTATCACGAAGTTCTCTAGCAACAGGTCCAAATACACGTGTTCCTCTCATTTCACCCGTTGGGTTTAAAAGCACACAAGCATTGTCATCAAATCTTATATAAGATCCGTCTGGACGTCTTACTTCTTTCTTAGTACGTACTACAACTGCGGTAGAAACAGCTCCTTTTTTAATGTTTCCATTAGGAGTTGCGTCTTTTACAGCAACAACTATCTTGTCACCTACAGATGCGTATCTTCTTTTTGTACCACCTAGAACACGAATGGTTAAAACCTCTTTTGCTCCAGTGTTATCAGCTACCTTTAATCTTGATTCTGTTTGTACCATAATTATTTAGCTCTTTCAATTATTTCAACTAATCTCCAACATTTCGATTTCGATAAAGGTCTTGTTTCCATGATCTTTACTGTATCTCCAATATTACAGTCGTTTGTTTCGTCGTGTGCAACATATTTTTTTGTTTTTAACACGAACTTACCATACATAGGATGTTTTACTTTTTTTACTTCGGCAACAACGATTGATTTCATCATTTTGTTACTAGTAACTACTCCTACACGTTCTTTTCTTAAGTTTCTTTTTTCCATCTTTTCAGCTGAATTATTGTAATTCTCTTTTAGTTAATTCAGTCGCAATTCTAGCTACCGCTCTTCTTACAGAACGTAATTGAATTGGATTCTCTAAAGGAGATACTACATGAGCCATTTTAAGGTCTGAATAACTTTTTCTTGTCTCACTAAGTTTCTCTTGTAACTCAGCAATAGATAATTCTTTAACTTCTGATTGTTTCATCATCTTAAATTATTATGCTTGATAATCTCTAGCAATTACAAACTTAGTTTTAACTGGCAATTTTTGTGCTGCTAAACGTAATGCTTCTTGCGCTACTTCTAATGGCACACCACCAATTTCGAATAATATTCTTCCCGGTTTAACTACCGCTGCCCAATATTCTACGGCACCTTTACCTTTACCCATACGTACTTCAAGAGGTTTCTTTGTGATTGGTTTATCTGGAAAGATTTTTATCCACAAAGATCCTTCTCTTTTCATGTAACGAGTAGCAGCAATACGTGCAGCTTCAATTTGACGTGAAGTTAAAAAGTTTGAATCTAATGATTTTATTCCAAAAGTACCGTATGATAATTGGTGACCTCTACCAGAGTTCCCCTTCATACGTCCCTTTTGCATTTTTCTAAATTTTGTTTTTTTAGGCTGTAACATTTTGTCTTTTCTTTAAAAAATTACTTTCTACGACGAGATTGATTCTTGTTATCTCTTCCGCCTCTTCCACCTTTTCCTTGCTTCTTAGATAATCCAACAAGCGGAGAAAGTTCTCTTTTACCATATACTTCACCTTTCATGATCCATACTTTTACACCCAATCTACCATAAGTAGTGTGTGCCTCAACTAAAGCATAATCAATATCGGCTCTGAAAGTTGATAAAGGAATACGTCCATCTTTGTAATGTTCAGAACGTGCCATTTCAGCACCATTTAAACGACCACTAATTTGAATTTTAATTCCTTCAGCATTCATTCGCATTGTAGCAGCAATTGCCATCTTGATAGCACGTCTGTATGAAATTCTGTTTTCAATTTGACGAGCAATACTTGATCCTACTAAAAATGCGTCAAGTTCTGGTCTTTTGATTTCAAATATATTAATTTGAACCTCTTTACCTGTAATTTTCTTAAGTTCTTCTTTTAACTTGTCTACCTCTTGACCACCTTTTCCGATAATAATACCAGGTCTAGCAGTAGTGATAGTAACGGTTACAAGTTTTAAAGTTCTTTCAATAATTACTCTTGAAACACTAGCTTTAGATAAACGTGCATGAACATACTCTCTGATTTTATAATCTTCAGCAAGTTTGTCACCATAATCGTTTCCTCCATACCAGTTAGATTCCCATCCTCTGATAATTCCTAAGCGATTTCCGATTGGATTTGTTTTTTGTCCCATATCTACCTTAGCTTTGTGTGTTATTGTTAGCTCCTACCACTATTGTAACGTGGTTTGAACGTTTTCTAATTCTGTGTGCGCGACCTTGAGGTGCTGGACGTAATCTTTTTAACATAGATCCGCCATCTACTCTAATCTCTTTAACAAATAATTCAGCCTCTTCCATGCTTGCATCTTCGTTTTTAGCTTGCCAGTTTGCAATTGCAGACAACAATAATTTCTCTAAACGATTTGAAGCTTCTTTTTGGCTAAATTTTAATATGTTAAGTGCCTTTTCTACGCGTTCACCTCTTACTAAATCGGCTACTAAACGCATTTTTCTTGGTGATGTAGGACAGTTATTAAGTTTTGCAAAAGCGATTTCCTTTTTTGC
>JAGPUY010000380.1 GCA_018067265.1 Oceanihabitans sp.
TTAAGCAAAGTAGGTAATGTAGGAGCGGGTTCGATCTATATCATGTTAGAAGAATTAGCTAATTCAGGCAAGCTTAAAAAAGGACAAAAAATATTACTTTCTGTTCCAGAGAGCGCTCGTTTTGCTTATGCTTACGCACTTTTAACTGTTTGCTAAATGGGTTTACCAATAACAGATATATCGCATTTAATTCCGCAAAAAACACCATTTGTAATGGTAGATACGTTGTTGGATTTCACTGCAGATAAAATTGTGTCTAGTTTCACTATTTTAGATACCAATCTTTTTGTAAAAGATAATTACTTGTTAGAATCTGGTCTCATAGAAAACTTAGCACAAACCGTTGCTTTACATACTGGTTACGACTTTTTTTTAAAAGGAGAACAAGCACCAACAGGCTATATTGGTTCTATAAAAAAAGTAGAAGTAAATAAACTTCCAAAACTTCATGAAACCATCACCACCGAAGCATTCATACTTCATGAATTTATGGGAGTAACGATGGTAGAAGTTAAAGCCTATAATCAAGATAAAGAAGAAATTGCCTTTGCACAAATGAAAACCGTTATTGCTAGCTAATGAATAAGTTTCAGTCACTAGATATCACGAAATTTTTACCACATCGCGCACCATTTTTAATGGTAGACCATGTCATATCTATTGATGATGAACACGTAACCACTTCATTTGAAATAAAAGAAGATTGCATTTTTGTAGATGAAGATATGCAATTTAATGAAGTAGGATTAATTGAAAACGCAGCACAGACTTGCTCTTCCATTGTTGGTAAAAGTTACTTTGAAGAAGATGATCTCGAAGGAGAAGGAACAAAACTTATAGGTTTTATTTCCGGTATAAAAAAAGTATCCATATTTGCTTCTCCTACTATTGGTGACACCATAATATCTAAAGCAAATTTAAAATCTAGGTTCGATGCAGATCACTATAGCATTTGTACTTTAGAGTGCTCCATTGCAACTTCAAACAAAGAATTATTATCTTGTGAATTGAATTTGTTTATTCAGGAAATACCTAAAAATTAAAGGTCATGAAAAAAAGCGAAGTACCTCAGGATAAAAGTAATTTAGAGTCCGCAAATTTTAGAGAATTATGCTATGCTGTAGATGAAAACGGAGAATATACAACGGCTCACACTACAGGTTGGGACCCAAAAACCATTGCTTTAGACAATGCCATTGAAGATATCCATCAACGTATTGAAGACGCTAAAAACAGAGTACAAAACAATCAAACCAGTCCGATAGAATATTATATGGAATTCCATAAAATGGATCTTCCAATTTTAGCCAGCTATGTTGGTATTTGGCAATGGCGTGTAAAACGTCATTTTAAACCAAAAGTATTTCACAAACTATCTAAAAAAATACTTCAAAAATATGCAGATGTTTTTGAAATTACCATAGACCAACTTAAAAACCTACGACATGCAAATTAACTTTACACATCATCAATCTGCGCATTGCGAAAATGGTGTGGTTTCTAATTTAATGAAACATCATGGCTTTAACGTAAGTGAGCCAATGGTTTTTGGTATTGGTTCGGGGTTGCTATTTTGCTACATCCCGTTTTTAAAGGTGAATCATGCTCCAGCAATTACGTACAGAGCAATGCCTGGATTTATATTTAAACGTTTTGCAAAACGTGTTGGAATAAAAATAGAACGCGAAAAATTTAAAGATCCAAAAAAAGCGAAAGCTGTTTTAGACGAGAATTTAAACAACAATAATCCTGTTGGCTTACAAGTTGGTGTTTATAATTTAACGTATTTTCCAGATGAATATCGTTTTCATTTTAATGCGCACAATTTAGTAGTTTATGGTAAAGAAGAGGAAACGTATTTAATAAGCGATCCGGTTATGGAAACGGTAACCACTTTAACAGATAAAGAGCTTGAAAAAGTTAGATTTGCTAAAGGAGCTTTACCTCCAAAAGGACATATTTATTACCCAACGAATTTCCCAAAAGAGTTGGATTTAGAGAAAGCGATACTAAAAGGTATTAAGCATACCTGCAGAGATATGCTTGCTCCAATGCCTGTTCTTGGTGTTAAAGGAATTCGGTTCACAGCAAAGCAAATTAGAAAATGGCCTAAAAAGTTAGGTGTAAAAAAAGCGAATCATTACTTAGGACAAATCGTAAGAATGCAAGAAGAAATAGGAACTGGAGGCGGAGGTTTTCGTTATATTTTTGCAGCATTTTTACAAGAATCTAGTAAGATTTTAAACAACCCCAAACTCGCAGATCTCTCTAAAGAAATGACACAAATTGGCGATTTATGGCGTGATTTTGCGGTAGATGCTTCGCGTATTTATAAAAATAGAGGTGCAAAAGCAGATGGTTATAATGAAGTAGCATCCCAATTAGAAACTATTGCAGACAAAGAAGAAGTATTTTTTAAAGCTTTAAAAAAAGCTATTTAATATGATTAAAATTGAGCATATATCTAAAAAATATAAGACTGCCGAAGATTTTTCGGTAGTGGATTTTGATTTGCTCATTGAAGACAAAGAAATCTTCGGACTTCTTGGTCCGAATGGCGCAGGAAAAACAACATTAATTTCTATACTTTGCTCCCTTATAAAACCGACCTCTGGTGCTTTTACCATTAACGGTTTAACCTATCAATCCAATAAAAACGAACTGAAACAACTTATTGGTATTGTACCACAAGAATACGCACTCTATCCTACACTTACCGCTTTCGAAAACTTAAAATACTTTGGAAGCATGTATGGTTTACATGGGAAATATCTAAAAAATAAAATTGAAGAATATCTTCAAATATTAGGATTATCACAATTCGCCCATAAAAAAATAGACACTTTTTCTGGAGGAATGAAACGTCGTATAAACCTTATAGCAAGTATTTTACACGAACCGAAAGTTTTGTTTTTAGACGAGCCAACCGTTGGTGTGGATGTACAATCTAAAAATGTAATCATAGAGTTCCTTCAAGGTTTAAACAAAAAAGGAACCACTATCATTTATACTTCGCATCATTTAAATGAAGCGGAATCTTTTTGTTCTAGAGTTGCTATTATAGATCATGGTAAATTGATAATAACAGGAAAACCAGCAACACTAATAAGCAACCATAAAGGTGCTCATAATCTAGAAGATGTATTTTTAAGTTTAACAGGAAAAGCCTTAAGAGATCATGCGTAAACTTTGGGCTTCAGCATATAAAGAGTATTTACTTCTAATTAAAGATTTTGGAGGTCTTGTGGTATTATTTGTAATGCCATTAGTACTTATTATTACCATCACCATCATTCAAGACAGCACGTTTAAAACGATTAGCGACGCTAAAATACCTGTTTTAATTGTAGATAACGACAAAGGTACCGTTGCACAAACCATACAAGACGGATTGGCAACTTCTAATACTTTTCAAGTAATTGTAAAAGAAAGCGAAACCATTGCTAGAGATTTAGTTTTTTCCGGAAAGTATCAACTTGCTATCATTATTCCAGAGAATCTTTCTTCCGATTTAGAGAAAAAAGTAACCCAAAACGTAGATGGTATTCTGTCTAAATTTGGTTTAGATGAAGAAGGCGAAACGGAAGCAATTGTCATTCCGAAAAAAGAAGTAAAACTCTATTTTGATCCGGCAACGCAGCTTACTTTTAAGTCTTCGGTAAAAAACGGAATAGATAAAATGATTTCGAAAATTGAAACACAATCGATCTATAAAGCCTTTCAACAACAAATAACAGACGACCCAACAGAAGCTATTTTTGAAACCGATAATTTTATCAGCTTTAAAGAAATTCTGCCAATAAAAAATGATGAAGAAATAAAACCAAATTCGGTACAACACAACGTTCCAGCTTGGACATTATTTGCCATTTTCTTCATAATCGTGCCTTTATCTATCAATATAGTTAAAGAAAAGAGCCAAGGTACTTTTGTGCGTTTGCGTACCAATCCGGTTTCTTATGCCACGGTTTTAGGAGGTAAAACCTTGATATATCTCTGTGTTTGTATTATTCAGTTTATTTTAATGCTTGCTATTGGCGTATATCTTTTCCCAGTAATGGGTTTACCAACGCTAGATATTTCAGGACGCTTACCGCTACTTTTTGTTGTTGCTATATTTTCAGGATTAGCAGCAATAGGTTTAGGCTTATTACTTGGTACTATTGCTAAAACACAAGAACAATCTGCTCCTTTTGGCGCTACATTTGTTGTTATTTTAGCCGCACTTGGTGGTGTTTGGGTTCCCGTATTTATTATGCCTAAGTTTATGCAAACTTTATCTAATATTTCTCCAATGAATTGGGGATTAAATGCATTTTACGACGTATTTTTACGAAATTCCGGTCTTGTAGAAATTTTACCAGAAATAGGTTTACTATTCGTGTTTTTTATAGTAACCACGCTAATCGCTATTGTTTATAATGAAAAGAAAAATGCAGTCTAATAAACGCGTAGAACATACCAATCAAGTACGTGTACGCTTTGTAGAAACAGATCCGTTAGGTATTGTTTGGCATGGAAATTATATTCAGTATTTTGAAGATGGACGTGAGTCTTTTGGAAGAAAACATGGTATTTCTTACCTGGACCAAAAAGACCATGGTTATGCAACACCAATTGTAAAATCAAGTACCGACCACAAACTACCTTTACGTTATGGTGATGTTGCTACCATAAAAACAATTTATTTAGATAGTCCTGCTGCTAAAATGGTTTTTCGTTATGAAATTTATAACCAAAAAGACCAATTAGTATGCACAGGAGAAACCGTTCAGGTTTTTGTCGATAAAATTGGCGAAGGAGATTTATCATTAGCTATTCCAGAATTTTTTATGGAATGGAAAAAAAACGTGGGCTTATTAGATGAGTAAAGTGTACGTTTCACATAACAATATTATTTCGTCTCTAGGTTTTACTAGCGAAACAGTGGTTGCTAACATTAGCAACGAGATTTCTGGTTTGCAACGTATAGATAATAAATCGATCTTACCAGAACCTTTCTATACTTCTTTAATTCCTACGGAAACCTTACAAGAAAACTTTAACAACTTAAATCCTAAAGCAAACTATACGCGTTTAGAGCAAATGATGATTACTTCTTTAAGTACCGTTATAGATGCTTCCAACATAGAAATCAATGACCGTGTAGGATTAATTATTTCTACCACAAAAGGAAACGTAGATGCTTTAGATGCAAACAATCCATTTCATAAAGACAGAGCATATTTAAGCGAACTAGGGAATCAAGTCAAAGATTTTTTCCATTTTAAAAACGATGCTATTGTAGTTTCTAATGCTTGCGTTTCTGGTATTCTAGCAGTTGCAATTGCAAAAAGATATATACAAGAAGGTATATACGACCATGTATTTATTACCAGTGGCGATGTCATTACCGAGTTTATTTTATCTGGATTTAATTCTTTTCAAGCATTAAGTACAGCACCTTGTAAACCGTATGATGCCAATAGAACAGGAATAAATATTGGGGAAGTCGCTGCAAGCGCTTTAGTTACGAATAACGCTAATAATTTAGCAGAAGAAGCCGTTACTATTTTAGGAGAAGGCTCTTGTAATGATGCCAATCATATTTCTGGTCCTTCCAGAACTGGAGAAGGTTTATATAGAAGTATGCAATCGGCGTTTACCCAAGCAAATATTTCTGCAGCAGAAGTAGATTTTATTTCCGCACACGGAACAGCAACCATGTTCAACGATGAAATGGAAGCGATTGCTTTTAGCAGAATGGACTTAAGTACTGTGCCGTTAAATAGTTTAAAAGGCTATTTTGGACATAGTTTAGGTGCTTCCGGATTGGTAGAAACCATTGTTGGAATGCATTCCTTAAAAAATAACACTTTGTATAAATCCTTAGGTTTTGAAACTTCCGGAGTTACTAAACCAATCAACGTAATCACAGAAACAACTAAAAAAAATATTAATAGATTCTTAAAAACAGCTTCCGGATTTGGAGGTTGTAATACAGCAATCTTATTTCAAAAAACTAATTAAATATGTCAAACCAATCTATAAAAGCTATAGACGCAATTCAAGAAGCACAAAAAATTGCAATGGCTCCTTTTGTGTTTCAAGCAACAGTATCTTTAAGAAAACTCGGTATTTTCGATCTTATTTTCGAGAAAAGAAAAAAAGGAGGAGTCACTTTAGAAGCTATTGCTGAAGAATTAAAACTTAGCACGTATGGTGTTGGTGTATTATTAGAAATTGCGGAAAGTTCAAACATCGTTTCCAAAAACGAAACCGAACATTATGAACTTACTACTATTGGTTACTTTTTAGCATATAACGAAACAGTGAATGTAAATCTTAATTTCACCAATGAGGTTTGCTACAAAGGATTATTTCATTTAGACGAAGCTATTAAAACAGGAAAACCTTCAGGATTAAAAGAACTTGGAGATTGGTCAACAGTTTACGAAGGCTTA
>JAGPUY010000386.1 GCA_018067265.1 Oceanihabitans sp.
TGATTACTTCTTCAGAAAAACGAACTTCAAATACTTGCGCATTCAAATGGAGTCCAATTATTAAAAAAAGGAGATTAAAAAGGCTTGTTTTTTTCATGACTTTCATTTTTTCATATAAGGAATTAGAACTTTAAGAATACGTATTCTTTCCTTATAATAGATTAATAGCGAAACAAAGCTAGAAGTTTATTTCTTCATATTAAAATAAACGAATATACGGTTACTAAAAGTTATCAACATAAACGTGCTATCAATCAGCATGTTAATAAGCACTATCCTTTTTTGGCACGATGCTTGTATCTCTCTTAATAAGTTCAATTTTAAAACTTACAATTATGAAACAGATATTAGCAATTTTTACAGTACTCCTTTTTACAGGATTTACTGCAAACGCAAACCCAACCACCACACTAGACGACGATATTAATACCAATACAGCTTCAAGAGGTTATGGAAATTCTTTCATATTTGTAGAGCAAGGTGTGGAATTTTCTATTTTCCCTGACGGACAGTTTGATTTTTACATGTCTAATTATGGACCAAATGTAAACGTGTCTGTAAATCATGGTAACACAAGTATTAGTTTTAACTCTGGTTATGATTATGATGCGTATGTGCAATACGATGAGTTTGGTGCTATTGTGCAAGTTGAGCACGTTCCTGTTTTTTACGATTATTATGGTCGTGTAAACCAAGTGGGTAATGTTTTTATTAACTACAACAACTTTGGTTATGTAACGCAAGTTGGTGGTTTATATGTACACTATAACCGATATAACCGTTTTACGCACCACACAGGATTTATAAACGTATATAACCGTTTTTATGTGTATAGACCTTGGCATGCTCATTTTAGAATTCCACTGCTTAGCCATTGTGTAGTGTACAACAGACCTTACAGACAACATTACCGACCTATTAGATACCAATACACGAGACCTTTTACAAATAATTACAGACGTACATCTGCAGTTGCTAGTAGACGTGGGAACAGCATTAACAGAAGAAGTGAATTGGCAACTAGAGGAAATGATAGACCTAGAAATACGGTACGTGCAAATACAACTAGACCAAGAAGCGGCGTAACTACTTCTAGCCCTAGAAACAATACAACAAAACCTAGAGTAACAACAAATACACCTAGATCTAATAATTCAGGTCCGAGAGTAGCAACAAATACAACAAAGCCTAGAACAACATCAACGCCTAGAAGTACCACTTCTACAAAGCCTAGAACAACGTCAACGCCTAGAAGAAATGTTTCTACGAAGCCTAGAACAACAGCAACGCCTCGATCTACAGTTTCTACCAAGCCTAGAACAAAATCTAGTCCTAGAGTAAACACATCCAGTTCTAAAAAGCGTATAACAAAAAGTACGCCTAGAACAAGAAGTCAAGTTAGCAGTAACAAAAGCACTTCTAGAAGTTCAAAAACGAGTAGCAAAAGCGCTAGCGCTAATTCTAGAAGTAGAAGATAAAAAATTTGATTAGTTCGTTAAAAATCCTATCCCAAGTTTGCCTCAAAGCAACGCGATAGGATTTTTTGTTTTATATAAACAAATATGCCCTTTCGACTATGTGTAAGCTGAAGTGTTCCTTCCATGAAGAAACATGAAGAAAAAGGATTATTTAATCTTTAACAGCTTTTTAATTAGCGCTGTGATGTCACTAGACAAAGAAAATTGAAGTACAACATAGCCATAAACGATGGCTACCAATGTACTTTTTATTGCAATATTAAGTATGGGATGAAAAGGAAAATCCCAGAAATAGAATCCCAAACAAAGCATGGTTATAAGCAATAAAGTATATCCTGTCTTTTTTGTAAAAGGATGGATTTTGAATTTCAAATTTACATACCACAATTTTAAGGCATCGTAAATAGTAAATGCAATAAGACTTGCTATTGCTGCTCCTTCTATTCCGTATTTAGGAATCAGAAAATAATTCAATCCTATAGCAAGTACTACAATGCAAAAACCGAAGCTTAGTATGATTCTGTAATAATTGGAATTAAAAATAATAGCACTATTATTTCCTAAAAGATTATCGACCAATTTTACAATCGAAATTATAAAAACGATGAATAATCCTTGACTGTATTCTGGATTCATCAATGCGTACAATTGATTGATATTCACAATAATGAGCACAAAAATAAAACCACCAATAATAAATAAATTAATAGAACTCTTTTTGTAGAGTTGCTCTAAATCCCAATGGTTTTTATTGTTTAAATACGAAGCTGTTAAAGGATTTATAATTTGTTGCATGGCTCTAGAAGGAACCGCGATTACCGTAGCAATAAAAATAGCAACACTATAATAGGCAATGTTTTCTATTTCAATAAGTTCCCCAATCATAAACTTATCTAAATCTAAAAGAACCATAGATACAGAACCCGCGATTATAATGAGGAAACTGTATTTTATAACGGTTACATAATCAAAAGATTTAGTAAAGCTTAACTTCGGAAAACGAATACTAAAAGCGTACACCATCATAATAAGCATACGTAGGATATAGACTATGGTTGCTGCGTAAATAAATTCATCTACCGTAAGCATTTTAAAGTATACCGCAAACAACAAAACCATGGTACCTAACCTATGGAATGCTTCGCGCATAAAATTACCAAATACCGATTTAAAGTGAATTTTACTCCACGAGAAAAAGATTTCGAAATATGCAAAGGCAACGGCCAACACATACATTAGCCAGGTATAGTCTTTAATAATCTGATTTTCTTTTGCTAACCAATTAGCAATCGTTTCGTAAAAAAAAGCCCCTAAAATACCCGTTGGAATTATAACCAATAAAGGCAAAAATAACATGAAGGTTAAAAAGTTGTTCTGAAGCCTTCTTGTTTTGTATGAAGAATAGAACTTTATTAGGGTATTGTTTACACCAAATATAAGTATGGGCATCATTAGGTTTGCTGTAGAAAGTACAAATACGACCAAACCAAAATAGTCTGCAGATAAAAAAGCGGTATATAAAAACAAGGTATTAATTGCTCCAACACCAAAACCTAAATAGGTAACGATGGTGTTTTTAATAGATTGTGAAGCAATTATTCCCATAAAATTTTATAAATAACAAATATCAAAAACTAAATTCCAAAATCCAAAATCCAACTCGAAGTCTAAGTCTAAACACTGAAAATCAAATTCCAAAAGCTATAATTAAAAGACCAAGCTTCCTTTTATAATTTAATTTTCTCTACGAAACTGTGTGTAATCCTTTTATTCAATTTAAAAGATTGCCACAACTTTTTTAATAAAAACTTTCCCAATGCCGTTTCGATTATTATTTTTTCATTTTGAACACCGAGCACTATTTACTGCGTACTAAATCAATCAACGCAGCCAATTCTTTGGTTAGTTCTCTCCTACTATATTTTTGTAATCCGATAGCATGCGATTGCAATGTGTTTTCTTGAAATGCCTTAAAGTGCGTC
>JAGPUY010000399.1 GCA_018067265.1 Oceanihabitans sp.
GTAAGAGGTTTTCTTCACCTTTATAATGGTCAAGAAGCAGTACTAGCAGGAGCTTTACATGCAATGGATCTTTCTAAAGATAAAATGATAACTGCATATAGAAATCACGTACAACCAATAGGAATGGGCGTAGACCCAAAACGCGTAATGGCAGAACTATTTGGTAAAGCAACAGGAACCTCTCAAGGTCTTGGTGGTTCTATGCATATATTCTCAAAAGAAAAAGGATTTTATGGTGGTCATGGTATTGTTGGTGGTCAAATACCTTTAGGAGCAGGAATGGCCTTTGGAGATAAATACCATGAAACAGGAGCAGTAACTATTTGCTGTTTTGGGGATGGTGCAGCTAGACAAGGTTCTTTACATGAAACTTTTAACATGGCAATGTTATGGAAATTACCAGTAGTCTTTGTTTGTGAAAACAATGGTTACGCGATGGGAACTTCTGTAGAACGTAGCGCAAACCATACCGATATTTGGAAACTAGGTTTAGGTTATGAAATGCCTTGCGGACCAGTAGATGGAATGAACCCAATAAAAGTAGCTGAAGCTTTTGATGAAGCACTAGAACGTGCTCGTCGTGGTGACGGACCAACATTCTTAGAATTGAAAACATACCGTTATAGAGGACACTCTATGAGTGATGCACAACATTACAGAACAAAAGACGAAGTAGAAGAATACAAGAAAATAGATCCTATTACGCAAGTAAAAGAAGTTATTTTAGATAAAAAATACGCTACAGAAGACGATATTAAAGTGATTGCGAAGCGCGTAAAAGATTTAGTAAACGAATGTGAGAAATTTGCAGACGAATCTCCTTACCCAGATAAGAGCTTGATGTATGATGTAGTTTACGAACAAGAAGATTATCCATTCATTCAACATAAATTATAAGCTATGGCAGAAATAATAAACATGCCTCGATTGAGCGACACGATGGAAGAAGGTACTGTGGCAGCGTGGCTTAAAAAAGTTGGCGATAAAATAGAAGAAGGAGATATTCTTGCAGAAATTGAAACCGATAAAGCAACCATGGAATTTGAATCTTTTCATGAAGGTGTTTTATTATATATAGGTATTCAAGAAGGTGAAACTACGAAAGTAGATGAGCTTCTTGCAATTATAGGAGAAGAAGGAGAAGATGTTTCTGCTTTAATCTCTGGAGCAAAAGAAGACGCTTCTAAAGAGGAAGAAAAAGAAGAAGCTACTACAGAAGTAGAAAGTGCTTCTAATGAAGATCAAGACTTACCAGAGGGAGTAATCGTTGTTACGATGCCAAGGTTAAGTGACACCATGGAAGAAGGTACGGTTGCAACATGGCTTAAAAAAATTGGTGATGTTATTGAAGAAGGTGATATCCTTGCAGAAATTGAAACCGATAAAGCGACGATGGAGTTTGAGTCGTTTCAATCTGGAACCTTATTATATATTGGTTTAGAGGAAGGAGATACTGCTAAAGTAGATGCGCTTTTAGCTATCATTGGCCCAAAAGGAACCGATGTTTCTGGAATCGCCAAAAACTTTAATTCGGAAGGAACAACAGATAAAAAAGAAGAAGCACCTAAACCTGCAGAAACTAAAAAAGAAGTATCAAAAGCTGTAGTTAGTTCAACTTCGAGTTCAAATTCAAATGCAAACGGACGCGTATTCGTTTCGCCTCTAGCCAAGAAAATGGCAGATGAAAAAGGAATCAACTTAGCACAAGTACAAGGTTCTGGTGAAAACGGAAGAATTGTAAAACGCGATATAGAAAACTATACACCGGCAGCAGCTACTGCTTCGGTTGGTAAATTTGTACCAACAGGACAGGAAGATTTTGATGAGGTACCAAATTCTAATATGCGTAAAGCGATTGCTAAAAACCTAGCGAAATCTAAGTTTACAGCACCACATTATTATTTAAATGTGGAGTTTGATATGGAGAATGCAATTGCATTTAGAAAGCAATACAATTCTATTCCCGATATCAAAATATCCTATAACGATATGATTGTTAAAGCATGTGCTTTAGCATTAAAACAGCATCCTCAAGTAAACTCACAATGGTTTGATGATAGAATGCAATTAAATAACCATGTACATATTGGTGTTGCTGTTGCAGTTCCAGATGGTTTATTAGTTCCTGTAGTAAAATTTGCTAACGAGCAAAGTTTACCACAAATTGGAGCAGCCGTAAGAGAATATGCTGGTAAAGCAAGAAATAAGAAATTGGCATTAGATGAAATGGAAGGTAGTACTTTCACTATTTCTAACTTAGGAATGTTTGGTATAGAGAGTTTTACATCGATTATCAATCAACCTAATTCTGCAATTCTTTCTGTTGGAAACATTGTTGAAAAACCAGTAGTAAAAGAAGGACAGATTGTTGTTGGTAATACGATGAAACTAACACTTGCTTGTGACCATAGAACAGTAGATGGAGCAACAGGATCCCTATTTTTACAAACCTTAAAAGGGTATATTGAAAATCCTGTAACGATGTTAGTTTAAAATAGGATTTATATTGGATAGCATGTGATTCTGAGCACAGTCGAAGAATCTCCATAAAACAAAAGCCTAATTCAATTATTTGAGTTAGGTTTTTTTTATCTTTAAACTCTAAAAGAATCTCATGAAAAAAATACTAGCATTACTAATTTCCGTTTCCTTTTTAAGTTGTGGATCTTCAAAAGGGACTACAACGAACGATACGAATACAGAAACAGCTACTGAAAACACAACACAGGCCAACAACAGTACTCCTAAAGAGGCAACGATCTCTATAGCATCTATTAAAAAAAGTATGGAGTATTTGGCTTCTGATGAACTAGAAGGTAGAGCAACAGGAAGTGTTGGTATTGAAAAAGCTGCTGTGTTTATAGAAAATTTCTTAAAAGAGAATGCTATTACACCTTACTTTGAAACCTATCGGGATGATTTTCTAGTAGAGAAAAAGCAAAGTGCAGAAAGTACGGCAGAAGTTAGCACCATAAAAGGTTTCAATATCGTTGGAGTAGTAGAGGGAAATGATCCAAAATTAAAAAATGAATATATTATTTTAGGAGGCCATTATGATCATATTGGTTTCGCTAAAGAAGTAAATGGAGATGTTATTGCTAATGGTGCAAATGACGATGCATCAGGAACCATAGCAGCAATGGAGTTTGCCGCTTATTTTGCAAAAACAAAAACCAATAAGCGTAGTATTTTGGTGACGCTTTATTCTGCAGAAGAAATGGGATTAAAAGGGTCTGCACATTTAGCAAAAAGACTTCAAGAAGCAAAACTTAATGCCTATACCATGATTAATTTTGAAATGATAGGTGTACCTAGAACGGCAGATCAAGCCATCGCATATATGAGTGGCTTTGAACGCTCTAATTTTGCGGAAATTTTAAATCGATATGCAGGAGAAGAAATCGTTGGGTTTTTTCCGAAAGCGAAGGAGTTTAATTTATTTATGAGATCGGATAATTTTCCATTCTTTAATGAACTTAATATTCCTGCACATGCCATTTCCACTTTCGATTTTACAAACTTTGAATATTACCATCATGTAGATGATGAAGCTAGTGAGATGGATTATGAACACATGGCTAGTTTTATGAATAAAATGATTCCTGCACTAGAAGGAATGATGAATGCACCAACTAAAGAAGTTAAACGGAATGACTAAAAATATAATAATTACAGGAACAAGCAGAGGAATTGGTTTTGAACTAGTACACCTTTTTGCAAATCAAGGACATAATGTATTAGCGTTATCGCGAAATGCCCAACCCGTAAATAATCTGCATTTTGAAAATATTACTTCTATGGCTTTTGATTTAAGCAAAGCAGAAGATTATAAAAAAGTAGAAGGGTTTATTAAAACCGAATGGAAACAAGTAGATATTTTGATTAATAATGCAGGAACCTTATTAAATCAACCATTTGCAGAAACGACCATGGAAGATTTTGAAAACGTATACAGAACCAACGTTTTTGGTGTTGCCGAAATGTCTAGAACCGTTTTACCTTTTATGAAACAAAATAGTCATGTGGTAACTATAAGCTCTATGGGAGGCGTTCAAGGAAGTATGAAATTCCCTGGACTCGCAGCATATAGTTCTAGTAAAGGTGCCGTAATTACATTAACAGAGTTGCTGGCCGAAGAATACAAAGAAACAGGACCACAATTTAACGTGTTGGCTTTAGGAGCTGTACAAACCGAAATGCTTAAAGAAGCTTTTCCAGATTACAAAGCACCAACAACAGCGCTACAAATGGCGACATATATTCATAATTTTGCACTAACAGGGAATCAACTGTATAATGGTAAAATGTTACAGGTTTCTAATTCTACACCTTAGTTTTAAGATATGCGTTAACGTTGTTGTAAATTGATTTTTATTCAAATAAAAGATTGACGATTACTTTTGCTGCTATTTTGCTGCCTTTTATGGAAGGGTGAAAACCATCTAAGCCATAATACTTTTTGTTATTAGTAGTGTCAATATAGTTTTTCCAAGCGGCACCAACGGGAAATAATATAGCGTTATTTATGGAAGCTGCATCGGCATAGTTTTTTATAACACCATCAAACGTATGGTAGTTATGTAACGATGGCCAAACCATAAAATAACATAGTTTCGCTTCATTTATTTTACATAAATCACTATACTTTTTTCCATATTCAAGGAGCATTTTTCTACCATTGTATTGAGAAGAAGGCCCTTGTTGTATAATTACAAAATCATATTTTTTACTTGAAATTAATTTTTGGACTTTTCTATCATTCCAGTGGTCTTCTATAGCATGATTTGGAAATGCAACCATTTTAGTATGAATCCTTATCCTTTTTTGCTTTGCATACTTTTTAACAAGCTCTGGTAAATTGTTGGTGTAAGTTAGGCTGTTACCAATAAATAATATACTAATCTCTGTTTTTGAAGTTTTATTACTCGTTTCTTGACTGTAAGTGCTAGAATTTGTAATTATTAAGAAGAATAGTATAATTAATAGTTTATGCATTTTCTGAAAATTATTGATGCCTTTTTACCTGTCGTTTGCATGTAAAGTACTTCCTTTATTAGATTAATAAAAAATGGACATTTATTTTATTCTATGATTTCATAGTCAATACTTAATTTTCGTAAAGATCGTAAAGCAGAACCAGAGTTTTTATCGTGAACCTCAATATCTACAGCATCGCCTTCCAAAAGTATATCTGTTAGTTCATATGCTAAAGATTCACTAATGTTGGCGGCGAGCTCTGCAATACATTTGGCAATCGCTCTTTTATCTGGTCTTTGGGCATCGCAAGACAATAAGTTTAATTTCATAAGTATAATTTATTAATGTAATATTATGCAGTTCCATCACCCGTTTAGGAGTTTTACCTTTGGAGGATTGCTTTATGTTTTTAGTTCCTTAATTCGAGTTCTTTACGCTTCGCTTCGTCACCCAGACTTTTCTGACTCCAATACGGTTCGTTAATGCTTTTTTTCAATTGCGCTTCTGTTATTAATCCATCTCCATCATCTTCCGTCCAGGATAGTA
>JAGPUY010000407.1 GCA_018067265.1 Oceanihabitans sp.
GGATTAAACGCAAAAATCACATTCATTAAAGTTATTGGAACTATTACATAAAAAATTGGCAGATAACACAAAAGTACTGCTACTAAAGAGATACCAAAAGTAGCAAGAGATAACTTTATTAGTTTCCCTAAGTATGGTTTCTTTAAATAAAAGAAATAATCATCGCTTCCAATTTCATTTAAATCTTTCATTTTACAAATTCTGTAAAAACCAGCTCGCATACCAAAACCAATCACAGATGCTATTACTCCAAAAACCAAAGCAAATAGAAAAAACGGAATCATCAAAGCAAAACTTGCACCACTTCCTTGTTCAAACATATAAGGATCAATCATTCCTGCGCCAATTAAAGGCAAATACATTAACAGGTAAAAAGGTAATATGATTACCATGGTAAGTAATAGCATTACCAAACCTTGTACCCAAACTTTCTTAAAAAGCGCTATACTTTTATTAAAAATATCGCCAAAATCTAATGGTTTAGCATTTTGTACTTTTTTTTCAAACTCTTGAAATGTCATTATTATGTGTTTTTGGTTAGTGCTTCAAAAGTAGGAAATTATTAACAAATTCTTTGAAAAATTTACACACTGTCACTTTGTCACTTTATTTAAAATAATTGTACCTTTGCATACTTATTGACCAAGATTACAAATACTAAAATTTCTACTGCGGTATATATAGCGTAAAGTAGAAAGACAAAAAGTAAGCTACCTGATTTTACAGGCATTAATATGGAAAAAACTATAGACGAAAACAAACAAGGAGAAAACCTTGTTATAGAAAATAAAGAAGGAAACAAAAAAAAGCTTTTCATTGAAAGTTACGGCTGTGCTATGAATTTTAGCGATAGTGAAATTGTAGCTTCTATACTTTCTGACCAAGGATATAACACCACACAAAACCTAGAAGATGCCGATTTGGTTTTGGTTAACACCTGTTCTATTCGGGATAAAGCAGAACAAACCGTTAGAAAACGTTTAGAAAAATACAACGCAATAAAACGCGATATCAACCCAAAGATGAAGGTTGGTGTTTTAGGTTGTATGGCCGAACGTTTAAAAAGCAAGTTTCTAGAGGAAGAAAAAATTGTAGACCTTGTTGTTGGTCCGGATGCATATAAAGATATTCCTAACCTTCTTGCAGAAGTAGAAGATGGTAGAGATGCTATAAATGTTATCTTATCTAAAGAAGAAACCTATGGCGATATTTCACCGGTACGTTTAAATACAAACGGTGTTACTGCTTTTGTTTCTATTACACGTGGCTGTGATAATATGTGTACCTTTTGTGTGGTTCCTTTTACAAGAGGAAGAGAGCGCAGTAGAGATCACCAAAGTATTATTGAAGAAATTAACGATTTATGGAGCAGAGGATATAAAGAGATCACGTTACTTGGCCAAAATGTAGATAGCTACCTTTGGTATGGTGGTGGTTTAAAAAAGGATTATGTTAAGGCTACAGATATGCAAAAAGCAACTGCTGTAAACTTCTCGAAGCTTTTAGAACTATGTGCACAAGCACAACCAAAAATGCGAATTCGTTTTTCTACTTCTAATCCGCAAGACATGACGCTAGATGTTGTAGAAACCATGGCTAAATATAATAATATTTGCAACTACATACATTTACCGGTACAAAGTGGAAGTAATCGTATCTTAAAGGAAATGAACAGACAACATACTCGTGAAGAGTATATTGATTTGATAAACAATATCAAACAAATCCTTCCAGAATGCACGATTAGCCAAGATATGATTACTGGTTTCCCAACAGAAACCGAAGAAGATCATCAAGATACCTTAAGCTTAATGAAAGAAGTAAGATATGCCTTTGGTTATATGTTTGCGTATTCGGAAAGACCAGGAACTATGGCAGAGCGTAAATTGGAGGATGATATTCCTTTAGAAGTAAAGAAAAGACGCTTACAGGAAGTTATCGATTTACAATTAGCACATAGTTTTGATAAAACAAAATCATTTATCGGAAAAACGGTGGAAGTTTTAATTGAAAAAGAAGCTAGAAAAGGAAATGCAGATTGGTCTGGACGAAATGACCAGAACTTACTTTGTGTTTTCCCAAAAGATATTTATAAGGTTGGTGAATTTGTAAACGTAAAGATTATTAGCGCTACAAAAACCACTTTAATTGGAGAACCTTTAGGTTATTCTGAGAACAATTAATAGAAGTTAAACTAAAAAGATTTCTGCCTTCGCAGGAAATACTATGGAATCTATTCAATCAATAAAACAACGTTTCGGCATCATTGGTAACGACCCAACACTTAATCGTGCCATTGAAAAAACCATACAAGTAGCACCAACAGATATTTCGGTTTTAGTAACTGGAGAATCTGGTGTTGGTAAAGAGAGTATTCCTAAAATTATACACTCACTTTCCCATAGAAAGCATGGTAAATACATTGCGGTAAACTGTGGAGCAATTCCGGAAGGAACCATCGACTCCGAACTTTTTGGACACGAAAAAGGCGCCTTCACAGGAGCAACAGCAACCAGAAATGGCTATTTTGAAGTAGCAGATGGCGGAACCATTTTTTTAGATGAAGTTGGAGAATTACCATTAACAACACAAGTGCGTTTACTTCGTGTTCTTGAAAATGGCGAATTTCTAAAAGTAGGTTCTAGTAAAGTACAAAAAACAGATGTACGTATTGTTGCAGCAACAAACGTAAATATGTTTGATGCAATCAAAAAAGAAAAATTTAGAGAAGATTTGTATTACCGATTGAGTACGGTAGAAATAAATCTACCAGCACTTCGTGAACGTAAAGAAGATATACATTTACTATTTAGAAAATTCGCAAGCGACTTTGCGCTAAAATACAAGATGCCAACCATAAAATTAACAGAGGATGCGATACCTGTATTATTAAAATTTAGATGGGCTGGTAATATTAGGCAATTAAGAAATGTAGCAGAACAAGTTTCTGTATTAGAACAAAACAGAACTATAGATGCTTTAAAACTGCAAGAGTATTTACCTACAGGAAGTCCCAACTTGCCTGCCGTTATTAAAAACACCAAAGCAGAAAGCGACTTTAGTAATGAGCGCGAAATCTTATACAAGGTTTTATTTGATATGAAAGCTGATTTAAATGACCTTAAAAAACTGACCATGGAACTCATGAAAAATGGTAACGATACAGAAGTTCAAGAAAAAAACGAAGGCTTAATACAAAAAATATATGGGGATGAAGAAGATGCCGATTTTGAAGATGCAAAAGAAGATTTAAAATTACTATCCCTTCCGCAAAACGCAAATCCCGAAACGATTCAAGATGCTACAGATAAATATCATTTTGCGGAAGAAATTGAGGAAGAAGAAACACTTTCCTTACACGATAAAGAATTAGAACTCATTAAAAAATCTTTAGAACGTCACCAAGGAAAACGTAAGTTAGCAGCGGCAGAACTGGGTATTAGTGAGCGTACTTTATATAGAAAGATTAAGCAATTTGATTTGTAACAAAACTTTATGAAAATAAAAGTTTAAATACGTTATTTTTGAATAATCATAGAAGAAATGAAAGCAGTAGAAATATTTTTAATAAGAAAAACCTTTAGTCGTAACAGCTCGGAAGCAATAAGACAAGAAGCAGAAGACTTGATTAACGAAAAACACTACCAAGGTTACCGACTTATTAATGCCGATTTTGATGTTGCAGATAATGCTGGCTATATTTATGCTTATATAACAATGAAAAAACCAAACTCGTATTAATAATTGTCATGCGACGCGCAGTCGAAGCATCTCATTCCAAATAACATAAAAGCTACTCGCTTTCGCGAGCACAAGATGAAAAACGTTAAATACATATTCCTTTTACTTATAGCAACCACTTTTTTTACTTGTGGTCCATATTCTTTTACAGGAGCTTCTATTGCATCTAATGTAAAAACATTTCAGGTAAATTATTTTCAAAATAATGCCATACTTGTAGAACCAGGTTTAAATAGAGATTTCACCATCGCATTACAAGATTTAATAACCAACCAAACGAATTTAAGTTTGGTGAATTCTAATGCCGATTTGGTTTACGAAGGCGAAATTGTAGAATATAGAATTTCACCAACCACAGCAACATCTGCAAATACTGCTGCACAAAACCGTTTAACTATTGGTATCAATGTGCGCTTTTTCAATAAGCGAAACGAAGAAGACAACTTTGAACAACGCTTCTCTTTTTACTATGATTACGGAGGAAGCGAACAACTTGTAGGATCCATAAAAGCAACTGCTTTCGAAGAAATTTTTGAACGTTTAACACAAGATATTTTCAATGCTTCACTAGCAAAGTGGTAGTAAAAAAGTAGCCTATTAGCAGTTCCGATTTTTTAGTAAAAAATAAAACAAATAAATTTGGCGTAGCCAATGAACAATACAGACTTCACATACTTATTACAACACCCTCAAAAAGTTACTGCTTTGCAAACCGAAGCTTTAAAAACGATTGTGGAGGCATTTCCGTATTGCCAATCTGCAAGAGCCATTTATTTAAAAGGGTTAAAGAATAAAGAAAGTTTCAACTATAATCAAGAACTTAAAAAAACGGCAAGCTACACTACAGATAGAAGTATTTTGTTCGATTATATTACCTCCAAAAAATTTATTCAAAATAAAATATCGCAACATATAAAACAAAACAGCGAACATGTTAAAGAGATTACTGTAGATGTAGAAGATGTCTCGGTACATAAAAACGTGACGATAGACGATGCTTTAAGACAGCAAATAAAAGATACCACTGGCGTTTTAGACCCAGAATTATTTCAGCCGAAAATAGATCGTTTAAAAATTGCGAACTTTAATTTAGCTATTTCTAAAAAGGAAGAACAAGCAGAAGAAAACTGCACTCCTGAAACCATTTCTGCAAACCAAATTTTAAACATTGGTAAGCCATTAGAGTTTGAAAATACAGAAACACATTCGTTTAACGAATGGCTAAAACTAGCAAAATTTAATCCGATTCAACGCGAAGAAGAACAAGAAGAAACAGAAGAAATAAAATCAGAAAGAGAGAAAAAGTTTGATCTTATAGAAAAATTTATAACGAAAAACCCTAAGTTAAAACCAAAAAAAACCGCTAAAGCAAATATTAATATTGCCGAAGCCCAAATGATACAGCCAGAAGCACTAATGACAGAAACATTAGCGCGTATTTATGTGGAACAAAAAAACTACAAAAAAGCATTACAATCTTATAAAATATTAAGTTTGAAATATCCAGAAAAAAGTGGTTACTTTGCAGACCAAATTAAGGCAGTAAAACAATTACAAGAACAAAATAATAAAGAATAACAACATGTTTACAGTATTTTTAATCTTAATAGTAGTGGTAGCATTTTTGCTAGTTGTAGTAATAATGGTACAAAACCCAAAAGGAGGCGGATTATCATCATCATTTGGTGGTGGTGGAACACAACAGTTAGGTGGTGTTCAAAAAACAACCGACTTTTTAGACAAAAGCACATGGACGCTTGCAACTATTTTAATTGTATTAATTTTAGTTTCTAACGTTGCAATTAACAACGGTACAACAACTACAGAGTCTAAAGCTTTAGATACTGACAATATTGTACAACCAATAGAAGTACCAACTGCTCCTGCACAAACAGAAGATACTCCTGAGTAATCCTCTGTTTTAAAAAATATTCAAGATGCCAACCTTTTAAAGTTGGCATTTTTTTTTGCCCAAAATCTACTTTTCAAGTTTATAATACGAAGACATTCGGCAACTTTGTCAGTCCTACTCTATTGGCACATTTTTAGCTTCTTATAAAAGCATAAAAACTATTATAAATAAATAAAACATATACTATGAGTAAAGTAAACATTAAACCACTTGCAGATCGCGTTTTAGTAGAACCACTTCCAGCAGAAACACAAACAGCATCTGGTTTATTTATTCCAGATTCAGCTCAAGAAAAGCAACATAAAGGTACCGTTATAGCAATAGGTGCAGGTAAAAAAGATGAACCTCTTACGGTAAAAGTTGGAGACACTGTTCTTTACGGAAAATATTCTGGAAACGAATTAAAATTAGATGGTCACGACTATTTAATGATGCGTGAAGAAGATATCATGGCTATTATATAATAGCTTTTGACTTTTGGCCGCTAGCCTCTAGTCAGTTACAATTAAAATTTATTCCAAATAGATAAATATTTTAGCTAAAAGCCAAGAGCTAATAGCTAAATGCAAAAAATATAAAAATGGCAAAAGACATAAAATTTGATATAGATGCACGCGACGGTTTAAAACGTGGTGTAGATGCATTAGCAAACGCAGTAAAAGTAACACTTGGTCCTAAAGGACGTAACGTAATTATTAGTAGAAGTTTTGGTGCTCCTCAAGTAACAAAAGATGGTGTAACCGTTGCAAAAGAGATCGAGTTAGAAGATCCTCTTGAAAACATGGGAGCGCAAATGGTAAAAGAAGTTGCAAGTAAAACCAATGACCTTGCAGGTGATGGTACTACTACAGCAACTGTTCTTGCACAAGCAATTGTAAAAGAAGGTTTAAAAAATGTTGCTGCTGGCGCAAATCCTATGGATTTAAAACGCGGTATTGACAAAGCAGTAGCTGCAATAGTTGAAGACTTAGAAAAACAAACGCAAAAAGTTGGAAACTCTTCAGATAAAATAAAACAAGTAGCATCTATTTCTGCAAATAACGATGACGTTATTGGAGATCTAATTGCTATGGCTTTTGGTAAAGTTGGAAAAGAAGGTGTTATTACTGTTGAAGAAGCTAAAGGAACAGATACGTACGTAGATGTTGTGGAAGGTATGCAGTTTGACAGAGGTTATTTATCTCCTTATTTTGTTACAGATAGCGACAAAATGATCACAGATTTAGAAAACCCTTACATTTTATTATACGATAAAAAAGTGTCTACAATGAAGGATTTACTTCCTATTCTTGAACCTGTAGCGCAATCTGGAAAACCATTATTAATTATTGCAGAAGATGTAGATGGTGAAGCACTTGCAACTTTAGTAGTAAACAAATTACGTGGTTCATTAAAAATTGCTGCTGTAAAAGCGCCAGGATTTGGTGACAGACGTAAAGCAATGTTAGAAGATATTGCAATCTTAACTGGTGGTACTGTAATTTCTGAAGAAAGAGGATTTACTTTAGAACATGCTACTTTAGATATGTTAGGTACTGCAGAACGCATTACCATTGACAAAGACAATACTACGGTTATTAATGGTGCTGGAGAAAAGAGCATGATTAAAAACAGAGTGAATCAAATTAAATCGCAAATTGAATCTACAACTAGCGATTATGATAAGGAAAAACTACAAGAGCGTTTAGCGAAACTTGCTGGTGGAGTTGCCGTACTTTATGTTGGTGCTGCTAGTGAGGTAGAAATGAAAGAAAAGAAAGACAGAGTAGATGATGCTTTACACGCTACACGTGCTGCAGTAGAAGAA
>JAGPUY010000408.1 GCA_018067265.1 Oceanihabitans sp.
GAGCTGTAAATGCTTACGGTAAGAAAACAAACTTTGTTAAAAATCAATTAACTGGTGAGTTTGGCGGCGTGCCAGATACAGCGAGGGCATATAAAGCTGCAGGTATAAAAACCGTTGTTGTAGGAGATCATAATTACGGGGAAGGTTCTTCTCGTGAACATGCTGCAATGGAACCAAGACACTTGGGGGTTGCTGCAGTTATTGTAAAATCTTTTGCACGTATTCATGAAACAAACCTTAAAAAACAAGGGATGTTAGGATTGACATTTGCTAACGAAGCAGATTACGATCTAATTCAAGAAGACGATACGTTTAACTTTACAGATTTAAATGCATTTGCACCAGAAAAACAATTAACATTAGAAGTTGTGCATGCAGATGGATCTAAAGATATCGTGATGCTAGATCATACCTATAACCAACCACAAATTGATTGGTATAATGAAGGTTCTGCCTTGAATTTAATTAAGAAGGAAAATAACGCATAACGTAATTTTAAATAGATTAAAAACTCCTAAAGAAATTTAGGAGTTTTTTTGTGCGTATTTGTAAGTTTTTATGCGAAACCACGACCATTAATCAAATCCTTTAAATAAAATAACGATGAATTCACTTTGGTTTTTTGATGATGTAAATCTATTTAAAGTACTATGTCCTCATAAATTTAAAACCTATAAGAAAGCGCA
Source organism: Oceanihabitans sp. (assembly GCA_018067265.1). Classification (GTDB taxonomy): domain Bacteria; phylum Bacteroidota; class Bacteroidia; order Flavobacteriales; family Flavobacteriaceae; genus Oceanihabitans. The sequence continues at coordinate 687 of JAGPUY010000408.1, forward strand.
TAGTTTTGATGCGTATAAGAAAAAGGATTATATCTATTTTGAAGAAGATTCTGCCAATAAAGTATATCTAATAGAAAAAGGAAAAGTAAAGATTGGTTACTACAATGAAGATGGAGAAGAAGTAGTAAAAGCGATCTTAACTCGAGGGGAATTATTTGGAGAAAAAGCAATTTTAGGACAAATTACCCGAAAAGAATTTGCCCAATCTGTAGATAATCTAACTTCCATTTGTCCTATTGGTGTAGATACCATGCATGATTTAATGCGAAACAATCAAACCTTCAGTTTTAAAATATATAAATTTATCGGATTTAAATTTCAAAAGCTAGAACGAAGACTACAACTACTTTTATTTAAAGATACCAAATCACGTTTAAAAGAATTTTTAAATGAATTATGTGATGAATATGGTTATAACTGTCCTAAAACAGGAGACCATGTTATTAAACATCCATATACACAAAAGGATATTGCTTCTTTAATAGGAACTTCAAGACCAACACTAAACATACTTTTGAATGAATTAAAAGAAGAGAAAGTACTTGAATTCAATAGAAAAGAAATAAGAATTTATAAAAAAAGTGCTTAGTGTTAGCTAGCTAACATTTTATTGTTGCTCTAAGATATAATTTTGACCTATAAATAATAAAATTATAAAGCAATGATTAGAAAAACAATTTTAGCAGTTATGGCATTAGGGATTTTTGCCACTTCATGCAGTAGTGATGACGATAACAACAGCACTCCTTCAACAGCAGATTTAACATTAAACCTAGCAGGTTTAGAAGCATTAGGATCCGATTTCGTTTACGAAGGATGGATTATTGTAGACGGTTCTCCAGTTTCTACAGGAACTTTTACAGACGTAACTTTCCCAAAAACATTCACAGTAGATGCTACGCAATTAACAGCAGCAACCACATTTGTATTATCTATTGAGCCAGCAGTAGATGCCGATCCTGCACCAGCAGCAACAAAAATTTTAGCTGGAGATTTCTCAGGGACTTCTGCAAATGTAAATTCTAATTTAGTAGCAGATTTTTCTGCGGCAACAGGAACCTATATTTTAGCGACTCCTACAGATATGGATGATACCAATGAAGCTAGTGGTGTTTGGTTTTTAGATAATACTTCGGGAACAGCAGTAACAGGGTTAGACTTACCAACACTTGCAGATGGATGGAAATATGAAGGTTGGGCTGTAATAGATGGTACACCAGTAAGTACAGGTAATTTTACAGATGCTGCAATGGCAGATGATAATGCAGCAACTTCCCCATTTAAAGGAGATGCTGGAAATGGTCCAGGATTTCCAGGAGAGGATTTTTTACAAAATGCACCAGCAGGAATGACATTTCCTACCGACTTAAAAGGAGCAACAATCGTTGTTTCTGTTGAGCCTAGTCCAGATAATAGTCCAGCACCATTTACATTAAAACCATTAGCACATGTGGTTCCTACAGACGCAATGAACCATACAGCAATTGCAATGGGAGCAGGACCAGTAGTGTCTCTTTCGGGATCGGTAACTAGATAAATAATAATAGAGGTTTAATCCTTGTTTTTTGTTAGATTTGAGGCGTTGTTTACTTATTAAATAACGCTTCATTTTTTTTTATTATGGCTAAATTAAAACTTAAAAATATACTCTTTTTTGTAATCATTGTTATAATGATAATACCGCAAACAAGAAAGCCTATTCAAGTAATGCTACACAAAGGGTTCGCTTTATTTAGCCCTTCTGTTAAAGCAGAAGAAGATAGCCAGATTATAAACTATGCTAGTTGGCAATTACAAGATGTAAAAGGAAATGCGGTGGACTTTAAAAGTTTTAAAGGAAAGGTAATTCTAATAAATTTTTGGGCTACTTGGTGTCCGCCTTGTATTGCTGAAATGCCTAACCTTCAGAAGCTGCATGATGCTTATAAAGATGAAGTTGTGTTTCTATTTGTTTCCAATGAAAAAAAGGAAAAGATAGATGCATTTTTATCTAAAAACAAGTATTCGTTTAACGTGTTTACTCCTTTAGAGAATCCTTCAGAATTTGAAGTATCCAGTATTCCGAGAACATTGCTAATAAATAAAGAAGGAAAAATTATAATAGATAAAGAAGGTGCTGCAAATTGGAATAGCCAAGAAGTTAGAGAAACTATAGATATGTTATTATCGTTTTAGTACATGTAATAATACAAAATATAAGTATTCCTCTAAATTTGTGCGCACGAGAAGATTCGAACTTCCACGAACTAATGTCCACCAACCCCTCAAGCTGGCGCGTCTACCAATTCCGCCACGTGCGCATTACTATTTAATATGAAAAAAGTTAAGCAGTTGGCTTAACTCATTGAACGTATTCGAATAGAATATAGGTCAAATATAAATCATTTGAAATTTTAAAACCGTTTGAAAACGAATAATTTTAGAAACTATTAGCCTTACAAATATTTGCGTTATTAGAACAAAACTCTATTTGTTGAATAAGTCAATCGTTTTTTCGAGTGCTTTGTCAAAATTATCCCAAGAATCTTGCGACGTTAAATCGGTAGTAATAAATGTTTTATTGAATTTGGATAAGAGCGTAAGATAGACATAGCCACCAATCATCAATTGAAGCGCATGGTTAAGCGAACTATCTTTATCTGAAATAGAAAAAACTTTATCTATTTGTTGATTACTAAACTTGAATAGATCACGAGTTGCATCATTGTTTTCTAACAATTGCCAACGTAAAATCTCTTGCGTTAGTTTATTTTCACGAAGCTCTTTTGTACCTGCTTTGGCAAAATCCTTAACGCTTTCAACCGTTTCTAAATCGTTATTTTGAAGCGTTAACAGCGTTTTGAAAAAGTCTCCTTTTTTTGCTAGTTGTAATAGTAGTCCTTGTAAACCTCCAAAATAACGGTAAATAAGTTCTTTAGAAACACCAGCTTTTTTAGCAATGGCATTGATCCCAACTGCTTGTGGTCCTTTTTCTTCCAAAAGACTTAAAAAACTTTCATATATTTTTGCTTCGGTCGCTGCTCTATCTTTTTTCATTATAATTCACTTAGGTTTAATACCATTCCCAATTCCACATTAGCGGTCTGTAATGCAGGATAAGTTTCCTTCATTAAATCGAACATATAGGAAAGAGGAACGTGGTTAAAGGTTCCATAATCTTCTAAATATTCCATAAACGCCGTGTTGCCGGAATTATCAAAAGATTGAAATAGAGAATCGTTGATGCCATCGAAATCTAACGGAGCTACATTTAATTTTTCACATAATGTTTTGTTGAAAGCCGGAGTTGCTTTTACCCATTTATCGTTTAAGAATATTTCAACATAACCATGAGGAACCAATACATCGTTACCAAATTTCTCAACAATATCTTCCACAGCAATATGATTTTTTACTTTCGACAAACCTAAACGTGCGGGTATGTTTTTTCCACGTAAAACACTTATTAAAAGGATAGCTTTATCCAAACAATGGCCCGACGTATGTTTGCAAATTTCGGATGCTTTCCAATCTTTTTCTATTAAGCTAAAACGATACGGATTATATAGCCAAGTATCTCGAATATAATAATACGCTTTTAAAGTAAAATCAAAGGAAGAGATTTCTGAATCTCCATTATTAATCTTTTCTATTAAGTGCTTTATAACTTCAGAGGTATAATCAAAATTACTGTTTTCTTCTAAAAAAGTGAGTTCCATAAAATTTATTCTTAGTAATACTAGGTTAATTGTTGTCGTGTTGTGATTTCTTCCTTTCTTTTAATACGGAAGTGTTTTTGGAAATTACAACCATTTTTTTGACTAATATAAGTTTTTATAACCAACATGTAACCATGTGGTCACATATATTGTTGTTTATGTTAGCAGGTTATAATAGGTAAAGAAACTTTAGAAAAGGAGGAAGGAATCTTGTAATTTGGAATTACATCAGAGGAAGGAACTGTGGAAGCGGAATATTTCGTATTTACATTAAAATATAAACGAAAGCATAACCAAGAAAAAGACAAAATGCTTTTCGTGAAAACCTACATAGTTTTAGGTTAATAGTCTTTTAGCTATTGAGCAACTTGTTCTGGTGTGGGCTATTTAATGGTGAGGTGTGGAGTTCTTTAGCGCGCAGGATTTGGTACATTATAAGTTATCCGAAAATGAAAAAACCTTGACAATCATAAGATTATCAAGGTTTACGTTTCGGAGTATATTCCGATTTGTGACCGGGCTGGGGCTCGAACCCAGGACCCTCTCCTTAAAAGGGAGATGCTCTACCAACTGAGCTACCAGGTCTTTTTTGTTTCGCCGTAACGAAGTCGCAAATATAGAAAGTTTTATTAATAAAACAATACTTTTTAGGAGGTAGTGCGTCTACCAATTCCGAAACATGCGGAAAATTAAAAAAGCGCAATACATAAAAAAAAAGCTAAGCACTTGCTTAACTTTTTTAGTGACCGGGCTGGGGCTCGAACCCAGGACCCTCTCCTTAAAAGGGAGATGCTCTACCAACTGAGCTACCAGGTCATTTTGGCTCGCTGTAACGAGGGTGCAAATATAGAAGGTTTTATTAATAAAACAATGCTTTTAATT
>JAGPUY010000304.1 GCA_018067265.1 Oceanihabitans sp.
ATTTTGTAATTATCAGTTCGAGTGAAATTCTTTTTTTTTAAGAATTTAGTATCGAGAACAACTTAAAACACTTGCTTTCAAAACCATCAATATGAAAAAATACAAATGGAATAACATGTACACGCTAGTACTTGTAGCCAACGCAATCTATATCCTTGTTTTTTACTTTATAACCAAAGCACTATAGAATTATGCAAACATTAGACTGGATCGTACTTATTAGTACCTTATTACTTATTGTTGGTTATGGAACCTGGCAAACGCGTGGAAGTAAAAACGTACAAGATTTTTTAAAAGGTGGAAACTCCTCTAAATGGTGGACTATTGGTTTATCGGTAATGGCAACGCAAGCAAGTGCGATTACTTTTCTTTCTACTCCCGGACAAGCATTTAATGACGGAATGGGCTTTGTGCAATTCTATTTTGGTTTGCCAATAGCAATGGTGGTGATCTGCATGGTTTTTATTCCGTTATATCACAAACTGAAAGTGTATACTGCTTATGAGTTTTTGGAAACCAGATTCGATTTAAAAACGAGAACACTAACCGCCATTTTATTTTTAATACAACGTGGTTTGGCTGCAGGAATTACCATTTTTGCTCCGGCAATTATATTATCTGCAGTACTTGGATGGAATTTATTATTACTAAATATCATCATAGGTGTTCTAGTAATTATCTACACGGTTTCAGGAGGAACGCGCGCTGTAAACGTGACGCAAAAGCATCAAATGGTGGTGATTTTTACCGGAATGGTTATCGCTTTTGTTTTAATAATTAATAAACTACCTGCAGATATTACATTTTCTAAAGCTTTAGATATTGCTGGAGCTAGCGGAAAAATGGAGGTTTTAGATTTCTCTTTCAATTTAAACAATCGCTATACGTTTTGGTCCGGAATTATTGGAGGAACCTTTTTAATGCTTTCGTATTTTGGTACAGACCAAAGTCAGGTACAGCGTTATTTATCTGGGAAATCATTAAAAGAAATGCAATTAGGCTTGATTTTTAATGGCTTATTAAAAGTACCAATGCAATTCTTTATTTTATTGGTTGGTGTGATGGTATTTGTGTTTTATCAATTCAATCCTGCGCCAATGAATTTTAATCCTACCGCAACAGAGGTTGTTTTAAATTCGGAATATGCAGATGCATACAAAGGCCTTCAGCTAGAACAAGAAAAAATATTTAACGACAAGCAGATATTAATAAACAAGTATACTGCAAAAGAAAGCGAACAATTAAAAAACTACATTCATCTAGCAAATCTAGCTAGTGATGATATAAGAAACGAAGCAAAACTTTTAATCGATAAAGCTGGTGAAGCGCAACAAGTGAAGGTAGAAAGCAACGATAAAGATTATGTTTTTATACACTTTATTTTAAACAACTTACCAAGAGGGTTAATCGGTTTATTATTAGCTGTTATTTTAAGTGCAGCAATGTCTAGTACTTCTAGTGAATTGAATGCTTTAGCAAGTACTACCACTATCGATTTATACAAGCGTAATACGAGTGAGAAGACAGACGAAGAAATGGTTAAAACTTCTAGATTGTTTACATTAGCTTGGGGAATTATAGCTATTGGTGTCGCCTGCGTAGCCAATCTTGCCGAAAATTTAATTCAGTTAGTGAATATAATAGGTTCCATTTTCTATGGAAATGTTTTAGGGATTTTCTTGCTAGCATTTTTCTTTAAAACGGTAAAAGCAAATGCTGTTTTTGTAGCTGCCCTAATTACGCAAGTACTTGTAATTAGCTTATTTCTTTTAAATGAATACGAGTTTATAAACCTTCCTTTTTTATGGTTAAACTTTGTAGGTTGTATGATCGTAATGGCAATTGCCTTACTTCTTTCGTTTAAAGATTTAAAAAACAAAAGCAGATTAGCGCTATCTGTAATCGCAATTGCTTTATGTAGTTTTGGTTATGTAGTAATGATTTAATACGGATTTTACAATACCATAATTATTCATCAATAGATACACCTTGGGTGGTAAAGGATAAACCTTGCTGCCCATAAGTGGTGATCATGACAGCTTCAAAAAAAGGAGCATGCACGTTTTTAGCTGCCAACCAATCAAATACAAAATTAGCGCCAGTACCTCCCGATTTATCTTTTTCATTGATAACAATCTCAATAGTCTGCATTGGTTTTATATAAATAGGAGTTTCAAAATAAGTTCTAATTAGATCTCCCTTGGTATCATAATAATTGGCGTTTTTCACAAAAATAGTGTCGCGTTTATTTATGTTCCTAATACTTACAGTTGCTGTTAAATCATGTGTTTTATGCTCTGTAGTACTATACACTTGGGAATAAATAGATAAGTAAGTTGAACCCGTATTTAAGGAATCTCCAAGTTTATGCTCCCATTTTATAGATTCCCAATTAACAGATGGTAAAACGTCATATTTGGTTTTTTCTGTACATCCTAATACTGATAAAATAACCAAAGTTAATAGCAATACATTTTTCATATTTAATAATTTTTATATCCTTTGATTTATATCTCGATGGTATATAAATCTATAATTCGTACATTTAATTTTTGCCTTATTGAAACGCTAATAATTTAAGGCAAATAATAAAGCATTACAAATTTAACTACTATTTTAATAGAAATCCTTTTATAATAAAAAAAACGCCGTCTTAACAAAATGTTAATTATTGGTGCGATATTTGTGAGACTTTTTTTTACTAAAACCCAAACGAAACTATGAGATATCTTCTACTTATTTTTACTGTCTTAATTACTACCCTTTCCTTTTCTCAAAATAACACAACTAAAGACCCGCTTTACGATGTTATTAATAATGGTTATTTTAACTCGTATAACTTAGAGAGTTTTTATCTACACATCAACAAAAGCATTTATTTTTCTCAAGAAGAAATATTTTTTAAAGCCTATGTGGTGCATGAAGAAGATAACAAACCATCTCTAGAAACCTCTAATCTTCATCTTAACTTAT
>JAGPUY010000416.1 GCA_018067265.1 Oceanihabitans sp.
GTAACTTGTGAGTATACAAGATTTGATAATCCTTTAAGACCAACTGCAGGAGAATATATGTTTTGGAATCCTACTGGAGGTGCAGTATGCTTAATATCCACTACAAGAAAAATATTTGTAAGTGTAGGTATTACCTTAAATGAAGTGTTAGGAGAGTATATGTTTTCATATAATGATTCCGATGCATATCAAGACGATGAGTACCCTTCGGTAGCAGAGGCGCTAAGGTTAACAAAAAATGACCCTTCTGTTTCTAGTACGCCACAAAGAAGATTAGTGTTTTTTATTGGAGATCCAGCAATGAAATTAACTTTTGCAAAACCGAGTATAAGACTTACTAAAATTAATGATGTATCTATTGCAGAGGCAACAGATACACTAGAGGCTTTAAGTCATGTGAAACTTTCTGGAGAAGTAACAGACGTATCTGGTAATATCTTAACAAATTATAATGGTGTATTATCTACAACGATTTATGATAAAGAAATTGATAGAAGTACTTTAGCTAACGATAGAACTCGTGAGGGTGGACAATTAATTTATTTGAACTTTAAAACTCTGGGCGAAATAATATTTAGAGGGCAAGCATCTATAACCAACGGCTTATTTGAATTCGATTTTGTAGTACCAAGAGATATAGGGATTCCTGTTGGTTTTGGTAAAGCCAGTTTTTATGCAAAATCTGAAATTCCATTTCTACAAGATCAAACAGGAGCAAGTATAGAAACCATTAAAATAGGAGGAATAAATGCCAATGCACCAGAAGATAATACGGGGCCTTTGCTTACTCTTTATATGAATGACGAAAGTTTTGTCTCTGGTGGTATAACCAATGAGTCTCCTTCGCTATTAGTGAAATTAGAAGATGAAAACGGAATTAATACAGCCAGCGGTATTGGTCATGATATTGTTGCAATTATTGATGGCGATGAAACAAATCCGTATGTACTAAATGATTATTACCAAACAGAAGTAGACGATTATACCAAAGGATTAGTAAATTACCCATTTAGAGATTTAGAACCAGGTATACACACCTTAACCCTGAAAGCTTGGGATGTGTATAATAATTCCTCCACACAAGAAATACAGTTTGTTGTCTATGATGAAGACGAAAAACTAGTAATTAATAACGTATTAAATTACCCAAATCCTTTTGTAAATTATACAGAATTTTGGTTTAATCACAATAGTTCAGAGCCTTTAGACGTTTCTGTACAGATATTCACCGTTTCAGGTAAATTGGTAAGAACCTTAAATGGGCAAACCAACACCTCAGAGTGTTGTGGTAAAGGAGCATCCGCACTTTCTAGAGATATTATTTGGGATGGACGTGATGATTTTGGAGACAAAATTGGTAAAGGAGTTTATGTGTATAAGCTAACGGTACGTTCTAATACACTAAATAAAAAGGTCGAAAAAATAGAGAAACTTGTAATACTATAATATTAATTTATATTTGTTAAATAAAAAACACCACATGAAGAAGTCAATTTTAACTATAACATGCTTACTATTAATTGTTAAAATAAATGCGCAAACCACTGTAATTGCAGATCCAAACGATTCTAGAGTAATTACAACAGGAGTTCCATTTTTACTTATTGCACCAGATGCAAGAGGTGCAGCAATGGGAGATATGGGCGTTGCAACATCCGTAGATGCGTTTTCGCAACAATGGAATCCTTCCAAATATGCATTTGCAACAGATAAACAAGGAGTAGGTGTAAGTTATACTCCTTATCTAAGTAACTTAGTGAAAGATATTTTCTTAGGAAACTTAACCTATTATAATAAGTTAAATGAAAGAAGTGCTTTTTCAGCAAGTTTAAAATATTTCTCTTTAGGAGATATTGAGTTTGTTCAAGATGAATTTTCGGAAGCTTTAGTACAAAGACCAAATGAGTTTACTATTGATGCTGCTTATGCATTAAAATTAAGTGAACAATTTGCAATGTCTGTAGGTATGCGTTATTTGCGTTCTGATTTAAAACTTAACGGTATTGACGAAGATGCAACAGCTGCAAGCACGTTTGGTGTAGATATTTCAGGGTATTACCAAAGTGAAGAAGAAGCGTACGATAGCTTTAATGGTAGAACGCGTTTAGGTTTTGCTATTCAAAATATTGGACCAAAATTTAAATACTCCGAAGGTGGTGTAGAAAATTTTCAACCAACAACCTTGCGTTTAGGTGGTGGTTTTGATTTTATATTAGATGATTACAATAAAGTATCGGTAACAGGAGAAGTTACCAAATTATTAGTGCCAACACCTCCAGTTACAGGTAAAGAGTATGAATATACAGATGTAGATGGTAATGGAGAATATAATGAAGATATAGATGGACCAAAGGGAGATTTAGTTAATGATAATTATGTTATAGACGGTAAAGATCAAGATGTAAGCTTTATTTCTGGTATGTTCCAATCTTTTGGTGATGCACCAGGAGGTTTTAGTGAAGAACTTAAAGAATTTACCTATGCTATTGGTGCAGAATATTCCTACCAAGACTCCTTTGCTTTTAGAGGAGGATACTTTAATGAAAGTGATATTAAAGGAGCAAGAAAGTTTTTTGCATTAGGAGCTGGATTCAAGTTTAGTGCAGTAACTATAGATTTATCGTATTTATTCTCAGCATCCAAAGTACAAAGTCCTTTAGAGAACACATTACGTTTTTCTCTAGCCTTTAATCTTGGTGCAGATACGTACACAGAATATTAATATCAATTATATACATACAATAAAAACTATTGCCAAAAGCAATAGTTTTTTTGTCTAATACCAAATGAATTTTAAAAGGATTGATCCTAAATTTGATGTCTATTTTTCTTTAAAGGAATTACAAAATGTAAGCATAGCATTCGTTATGGTTCTATTTTATATGGAAATTTAAAGGAAATAGAAATGAATTTAATCGGTTGTTTTAAAGTTTTTTTGGTATAATATAGTTTCTTATATTTAAACTATAATACAGGTAGCATTAACAAATAACCCCAAAGAAGATGCATTATTTATCATGTTGTATCTGTTAAATAAAAGGCAATAAAAACGAATAAATGAAAGAAATAAAAATAGAATCTACCTTAACCGTTTTTGATGATTTTAACGAATTACCAAAAAACATAGCTTCCTTAATGGAACAAGCTATGGAAGCTAGAGAAAAAGCCTACGCGCCGTATTCTAAATTTCTTGTAGGAGCGGCAATAGCTCTAGAAAACGGAGAAGTAGTAACCGGTAGCAATCAGGAAAACGCATCGTATCCTTCTGGCTTATGTGCCGAACGTACCGCAATTTATTATGCAGGAGCAAAATATCCAGGTGTTAAAATGATAACCATGGCAATTACTGCGGGTTCTACGTTACATCAAACCATGACGCCAATTCCTCCTTGTGGAGCATGCAGACAAGCAATTGCAGAGTATGAAGTAAAACAAAATGAAGATATAGAAATTTATTTTATGGGAGAAACAGGAAAAGTAGCAAAATCACATTCTTTAGCTAATTTACTTCCTTTGGTTTTCGATAAATCTGCACTTTAGTGTTTTCGAAATCGATTTCGAAAAATTTTAGGATTTTCAGCCTTTTTTATTCCTAACTAAAGTATTACTTTTGTTAGTGGAACTAATTTTTGGAAAATGGTTTTCATAAATAATTCCATAGTAAAAGCAGCGAATGCCAATTTAAGATTGGTATCCAAAAAATATAATTTTATAATTTCTTTAAAGTAGCACTACCAATGCAAAAAATCACCAAAGAAGTATACCTTAAATGGTATGAAGATATGTTATTCTGGCGAAAGTTTGAAGACAAACTAGCCGCAGTATATATCCAACAAAAAGTAAGAGGTTTTC
>JAGPUY010000424.1 GCA_018067265.1 Oceanihabitans sp.
TAAAATATTTAAAATATTCCATTCTTTAAAGAAAAGTAAAGATTCCTCAGGAATTGGATTATCTATCGTTAAGAAGATTGTCAATTTACATGAAGGAGAAATATGGTTAGATAGCGAACCAAATGTAGGAACTACTTTCTATTTCACATTAAAAAAATAACAATGAAAACAGTACAATTAGTAAAACATAAAAATAAAGATTGGGAATACGTAATCGAAAAACAAGAATTAAAAGAACCTTTAGTTATTGTTTTTGGGAATAGATATTTGTTAGAAGCGGATTCTATTTACGAAGATATTAGATCGTTATTTCCAGATGGACATATTATTTTTGGTTCTGCATGTGCCGAAATTTCATCAGATACCGTAAACGAAGAAAGTATTACGGAAACCGCGATAGAATTTGAAAAAAGCAACTTCTTAATTAAAACAAGTAATGTTTTAAACGCAGATTTAGACAGTTTTAAAACAGGAGATGATCTTATTAAGCAATTTCCAAAAGAAGGCTTAAAATACGTCTTTGTAGTATCAGAAGGTAGCTTTATAAATGGTAGTCAGCTTACCAAAGGTATGAGTGCTTCCACTGGTGATAATTTAGTAATCACAGGAGGATTATGTGGTGACGATGCACGTTTTGAAAAAACACTAGCGTCTTATAATGAAAATCCCAAAGAAGGCGAATTGGTTGCTGTTGGTTTTTATGGAGAAACACTAGAAATATCTTTTTCCATTCACGGTGGATGGACACCTTTCGGGCCAGAACGCATTGTTACAAAATCGGAAGGCAACACATTGTATGAGTTAGATGGTCAGCCCGCTTTAGATTTATATAAAAAATATTTAGGGGATAAAGCTAAAGATTTACCAGGAGCAGCCTTATTGTATCCTTTAAATGTAACATCAACAGATGAAAATCAATCTATTGTAAGATCTATTTTAAATATTAATGAAGAAGAAAATGCTGTGATTTTAGCAGGAGATATTAAAGAAAACTCCAAAGTACAGCTCATGATGACTAATGTGGATAATATTGCAAATGCATCTGAACGCGCAGCAAGACAAGCTCTAGAATATAGAACAAACAAACCAGATTTAGCTATACTAGTAAGCTGTATTGGTAGAAAACTAGTGCTAGACCAACGTGTAGAGGAAGAAATAGAAGAAGTAATTGATGTACTAGGGAAAGATACTGTAATCACAGGTTTTTATTCTTACGGAGAAATAGCACCTTTTCATGGCGAAATGGCTTGTCAATTGCATAATCAAACCATGACTATAACGCTAATTAGTGAATAATGAATTCATTATTAAAAAGACAAATACGTAAATTTTTAAGTGAAGAATTAAAAAGCAAGGAAGATTTAACTGCGTTTATTAACGCTGTAGATCTTTCTTATAATAATTTTGATGAACAATCTAGCATGATTCAAAGAGCTATGTCTATTAGTTCAGATGAGTTATACAGTGCTAACCGAAAGTTGCAAAACGAAGCAAAAGAACAAAAAGAAGTCATTGATAAACTAAAAAACGTAATCAATACGCTAAAGTTTTATAATTTAAAAGAAGACGAAAAACCCGAAGAAGTAGAACTAACAGGTTCTGATTTGGTAGATTTTATCGATAATCAAACCAAAGAGATTATTGAAATGAATAAGCAAAGACAATCTCTTTTAAACGAGTTAGCCCATCAAAATCAGGAACTTAGTGACTATGCACATATGGTATCTCATGATTTAAAATCACCATTACGCAGTATAGATGCGTTAACCGCTTGGTTAAGCGAAGATTATAAAGATACTTTTGATGCTAATGGTAAAAATACATTACATCTGATTAGAAATAATGTAGAAAAAATGGATACCTTAATTAATGGTATTTTAGAGTATTCCACCATTGGTAAGAATCAAATAGAACTTTATGATGTCGATTTAAATAATCTAATAGACAACATCTTGAGTAGTATCAAAATTCCGGATCATATTCGTATTACAAAAACGAATCTACCAACTATACAAGGAGATAAATACAGATTACAGCAATTATTTCAAAACCTAATAGGCAATGCCGTAAAGTATAATGATAAAGCACAAGGAACTATTGAAGTTGGCGCAGAAGATCAAGACAACTATTGGCAATTTTATATAAAAGATAACGGAAAAGGTATTGAAGAAACCTACTTTGATAAAATTTTCAAAACCTTTGAAAAATTAGAAAACAATCCAGATTCGTCAGGAATTGGATTGTCTATTGTAAAGAAAATTGTGGAATTATATGGTGGGAAAATATGGCTAGAATCACAAGTTCATATTGGAACCACTTTTTATTTCACCTTAAAAAAACCCCCAAATGGAACAACCTAACCAAACCTACATTAACAGCTTGTCAGGAGACGACAAAGCTTTCAAACAAAAATTAATTGACGTTATTAAAAAAGAGTTCCCAGAAGAGAAACAGGTGTATTTTGATAACTACCATGCTAAAAATTATAAGCTAGCAGCAGATAATGTGCATAAACTTAAACATAAAATTAGTATTTTAGGCCTTGAAAAAGGATATGAAGTTGCTGTAGCATACGAAAATAATTTATTGGAAGGTTCTGCAAACCAGAAAGATCTATTTGAAGCTATACTAACTAACATCACCAAATATCTAGAAGAAATTTAAACACAACCTATGAATTGTATTGTTATTGATGACGAAGCAACAGCTAGAATGATTATTTCTCAATTGTGCTCCCATGTACCAAGTCTTAATGTTTTAGAGGAGTTTCCTAATGCAATGCAAGCCATTAAATATTTAAATCAGAAGGAAGTCGATTTAATTTTCTTAGATATACATATGCCCGATTTTACAGGTTTCGATTTTATTGAAACACTTAAAAATCCACCAAAAATTATACTTACCACATCCGATCCTAATTTTGCTATTCAAGCATTTGAATATGATTGTATCGTAGATTATTTAGTAAAACCAATAACACTAGAGCGTTTTCAAAAAGCTATTGATAAAGCCGAATCTAAACAAAATAAACCTGCTACAACGGCATCAAATGCAGAAAAAGTAGAAAGCACTTCTGGTAATGATTTATATGTAAATATTGATAGACGCTTAATAAAAATTGATATACCAAGTATTTATTTAGTAGAAGCAAAAGGGGATTACATTCAAGTGAAAACCGAAGATAAAAACTACACCGTACATTCTACTTTAAAGAAAATTGAAGACAAACTACCAGATAGTCTGTTTCTAAAGGTGCACAGATCGTATATTATAAATATTCAAAAGATAATAGATATAGAAGATAATAGCGTTTTAATTAAAAAAGATGTTATTCCTGTTAGCAGATCGAACAGACCAGAATTAATGAAAAGATTAAATTTGCTATAAGTGTTGTATTACAACGATTTTTTCAAGGCATTCGTCTTAAAGTCTTTTTCAAGCCTATTTAAAAACAACAATAACAGGAATTCCCATTATTTTTAAAGTATAATCAGTTGAGGGATTCATTGGTTAGTAAGTTAAAGGACAGGAATTAATTTTTCTGTCCTTTTTTATAAAATAATTAAGGATTAAAAAGTACTCTTGAAGTATTTCATTACGCTTAACCTTTAGTTAACGTGCAACCCAACGCATTAAAGCACCTTTGTTTTCATAGTTGTCCCTAACAATTATTGATGCATAGTTTGATAAAAGGCAAAAGATTTCTCTTTTGTCTTTTTTAGTAACTACACTTAAACCTCGACAAAAGAGATTTATAAAACATTTAACTAAATGTTTTAACCATTCGTCTACACTTAAAATTGTACTTATCGAAAAACATAAAATCGAGCAGCCTTTCCTTCTAGTTTTGTCATCAAATTAAACCAATCCCGATGAAAAAATTAGTAACTATCACAGCAATCGTATTCAGTATCTTTTTAATGTCTTGCTCCGTTGAAGAAGAAGGCAACTCTGCAACAGGCAATACTTCTGAAATTATACATGTAGCATACACGCAACTAGATTATGAAATAACAGAATTAATTAATGCGCATAGAATTTCCATAGGTCTTCAAGCTTTAAATATTTTAAATCATGCTTCTTATGAAGCAATTTCACACAACCAATATATGGTGAATCAAGGTGTATTAAGTCATGATCATTTTAGTGAACGTTCTCAAAACTTAAAAGAAGCAGTGCATGCAAAAAAAGTATCCGAAAATGTTGGTTATGGGTATGCATCTGCACAATCTTTAGTGAACGCTTGGTTAAATAGTGAAGGACATAGACAAGCAATAGAAAACCCAATATATACAGATTTCGGTATCTCCTCAAAGAAAGATGCAATTGGAAGTGATTACGTTACCAACATTTTTGTGAAACTTTAATAGCTTATCGACAGCTTTTTACCATTCGTCTATACTTAAATCATACTAAACGAAAAACAACTTTTAAGGCAAGTTATACTCGTAATTTTGTCCTGTAAATAAGAAACAAACAAATCATGACAACAACATTACACACTTTAAAAAATCAAATAGTAGTACTTACAATATAGCTTTTTAGCTTTTCTAGTCAAGCACAGAATATTCCTTTTAATTGTGATTATAGTGCCTATTTATTTCAATATAATGATGTATATGCCATTGACTTAGCGTCGGGTAATTCTTACCTTGCAGCTTCCGATATTACACCAGGAAACATAAATGCAACAGCATACAATCCTGCAGATGGTTATATTTGGGGATATTTAAGCACGCCTTCTCAAACTATTGTTAGAATCGGTAAAGATTTTCAAACCACCTCTTTTACTATTCCAGAATTAACAAACGGTAATAAGTATGTTGGGGATATTAGTCCGGAAGGAATTTATTATTTAAAAGCAGGAGGAACAAGCTACTTTAAAGTAGATTTAGATCCAAACTCGGCAACCTATGCACAATACTTATCTACAGAAACTTTATCGCAAAATATTAGCATTCATGATTGGGCTTTTAATGCGGTAGATGGTAATTTGTATGCAGTAGAAAAAAACACTAATATTTTATATAGAATTAATCCAACAACTAGTGCTGTTGAAACTTTAGGTGAAGTACCAATTTTAGCAGGCTTAAATTATACTTACGGAGCCGTTTATTTTGACGGTGACGGACGTTTTTACATATCTGCAAATCAGACAGGAACCGTATATGTGATTCAAAGTGTTCAAGATGTAACCACAACATCTAGCATGGATTCTAACTTATTTGCATTTGGACCTTCAAGTGCTAGTAATGATGGAGCACGTTGCCCAACAGCACCTGTTGCTCAAGAAATTTGTGATAACGGCATTGATGATGATGGCGATGGTTTAATAGATTGCGAAGATCCTTCTTGTTCTGGTTTTGGTAGTTGCGAAGAAATTGCTGCGCCAACCACGGCTAATGATGGTGGTTTAGAAAGTAACGGTAGATTGTCGGAATCAATCAACAAACGTAACTTTAATCGTGCAAAAAAGAGCTACAAATTTGATCAAAAGTCTGCAAGACGTATAACGAAAAGCAATGTGGATTATGCAAACCGAACAGATAATAGCTTTCAATTACAAGATTTTGTACCACTAACATCTATTAATGAAGATTATGCTATAGATTCTACACCTACAGATCTTTTAAATATTACCAATGCAACAGAAGTGTATGCTGTAGATTACATGCGAAATGATGCTTCTATTGCTTCTATTTTAGCTTTAAAAACGGAAAACGGTGTCTATGAACACACCAAATATATTTGCGACAGATTGTTAGGTGCAGAATTAATTTCGGTATCTACTATAGATATCAACGACCAAGCATTTATAAAGTCTATTATTAAAAATGCAGATGGTTCTTATGAATATGTATTGAGTTTGTCTGCTAAAGTAGTTAATAACGATACTAATTTTGCAGTAGAATCGCACTGGAATTTAGATGTATACGAAACAGAGGTAACCTTTTATAACTTTCAAATCTGGTCAGACTCTATCGATGATTTATATAGTCTTACTCAAGAAGTGTTAAACCTATTAGATGTTGTTAAACCAATTTCAGGATATGATTTGTCAACGCCTCCAACGGTTTTTGTAAGAAAAGGAAAATATAACAATGGCGCATTAGACCTTCAAATTATAAACACTAATGCAACAGAAAATATAACCTTCGATTCTGGATTTAGAGAAACAGAAACTAGCGATTTTAACTACACATCTTCTAACCTGGACTTAAACGAAAATTACATTACCGATATTCAAGTTCCAACAGGAAAGTTATTTGATGTAGGATTTAGAATAGGAGACGGAATACACACACCAGACGATTTATTTATGTCGGATGGCCCTTGGGGAATTGATGATTCACAAGCTAGTACCGTGGTAACGAACTACGCTATTTCTCCTAACACAAATGATTTTGATGCCGCAGATTTCCCTATAGAAAGAAACCTATCGTTAAGTGCAACAACAAGTACATATTTTGCGGCTTACAGAGCATTAACGCCACGTTTTAAAGCGGTAGACTTAACAGACTATAATAGCTTTAAACTACAAGCAAAGGGAACAGGGGATTTAGAAATTACTTTTGTAAAACAAAGTATTACCAATTGGGAAGAACAATACAAAACAAACATTACGTTAACAGAAAACTTTCAAAACTTTGAAATACTATTTTCAGAATTTAGATCTTCTTTAAGCGGAAACTTAGTATTAGATGATATGGTAACTATAGTATTTACAATGGTTAGTGAAGACGGTTCCAGAACAACCAAAGAAATGCATGTACAAGACGTACGTTTTTCAATAGGCAATACTTTATCTGTAAATAATGTAGAATCAGAGACTAATGTACTTGCAGTATATCCAAACCCGATGGTTACTAATGCAAACATACACTTTACAACAACCCAAACCCAAACCGAAACCGTAAATATAACCATCTACAACCAAATAGGTAAAGTAGTATATACAACAACGGTAAAAGCACAACCTGGTAAAAACCAAATAGCAATTAGCAGACAACATTTAAGTACAGGTTTATATATCTGTAAATTATCAAGTACACAAAGCCATTATAATCCCTTGAAGTTACTTGTGAAGTAACACTAATTATTTATTTTTTTGATGTTAGTGTAGAAACCTAAAAACTAATAATAGCTTATAAGTTGGTTTCTACTAAAGGCAAGAGTGTACTCTCTTGCCTTTTTTTTGAATTATTTTGCTAGATAAGGAGGCGTCGATTAATTGGAGCTCATATTTTGAACAAGATCAATTACTGTTTTTCTAGTTACAGGTTTTATAATAAAATCGGTTATAAGTTCATATTCTTTTGCCTTTTTGAAATCGACAGGATCAATAGATGAACTTACCAGATATAATGTGATTTTTTTTGAAACGGACATGGTTGCAAATTCATCTAGAAATTGCCATCCATCCATGATGGGCATATTTATATCCAGTAAAATAAGCTCAGGAATATGTTTTCCAGATGCTATTGTTTGTGTTAATCCTTCAATTGCTTCTTCACCATTATTGTAAACTGTGAAATTTTCACAAACATCAGACAGCTTAAAAATTCTTTTAAGGGCAAAAATAAAAACGGGGTCATCGTCAATTAAACAGACGGATTTAATTTGCTTCATATCTTAAATATATTGAGAATGTTGTACCATTATTTACTTTACTAGTTACTTCCACTTTGCCGTCCATGGCATCAATTTGATTTTTTGTAATGTAAAGGCCCAAACCTCTAGCATCTACATGGTGGTGAAATGTTTTATATAAACCGAAAATTTTATCTTTATGTAAGTCTAAATTAATACCAAGACCATTGTCTTCGATATTTATTTTTATATAATTATTTATTTTCTCTGCATTAATATTTATTACAGGAATGCTGTCTTCTTTTTTATATTTAATAGCATTAGATAAAAAGTTTAATAAAATACTATCCAAATAAGCAGGAATAGCTAGTACTTCTATTTGATTATTAATATCTATATTTATTTTAGCATTGGTGTCTAGTATTTCAGCTCGGAAAGTTCCTAGTGCATTATTCGTAAAATCTAATAAATTATTGCTTTCTAATTCTTGTTTCTTTTTGGTATTTATATCTGCTACTTCATTTAAATTTTGAATCGTTTCACTTAATTTGTTTACGGCTTCGCTTATTAAGGGAAAAAAATCGTTTTCAGTAGACTCCGGGATTTCTTCTTGCATTAATTCCAATAACATTTTTAAATTACCAGAATGGGATCTTAAATTATGAGATACTATATGTGCAAAATTTTGAAGTCTTGTATTTTGACTTTTCGTAGTTTGCAATAGGGATTCAACTTTTTTATTTATCGCTTTACTTTTTGTAATATCAATAATATTAACGATAAAATGTAGCGGTTCGGAGGTTTCATTCCTAAGTATAGAAACAGATAGTAAACAGTACATGATGGATCCATCATTTTTCAGATACCTTTTCTCACATTGAAAACTATCCTTTTCCCCATTAATCATTTCATTAATGTGTATAGGTACCGTATTAATATCTTCAGGGTGAGAGAGTCTGTTTACATTGGTATGCAAAAGCTCCTCTTTGGTATACCCTAAGTAATTACAGAAATTTTTATTTAAATCTATAATTTCACCTCCTAATCCTATTAATGCCATACCATTTGGCGCATGTTCTATGGTTGTGCGTATTAATTTTTCCTTGTACTCTAGTTCTTTAAAGGTGTTTGTTTTTTCTGTAATATCTTGAAAAACACCAAGTATTTTAACCACTTTATTGTTTTCCATTAGAGGAAAACCAATAGATCGTACCCATTTTAAATTGTTTTTAGCAGTTCGTATTAGTAGTTCGGCGTCAAATTCTTCGCCATTATTTACGACGTTATCAAATAGTACAGTGATTAAATCTCTATATTTTTCTTCTTCGTAAAAATGTATGGCTTCTTCTAGATTCGGGGTATAGTCATCTTCTACTTCATGAATAGATCGAGTCATGGAGCTCCAAGTTATTTCCATGGTTTTTAGATCTACTTCCCACGATCCAATTGCAAGGGATTGTTGTATGGTGTCTAAAAAAGAATTTGTCTTATTATTTCCTGCTTGTGAATTCTGGATCCGAAATAACTGATTGTAAACATCTTTCATGGTAGGTGTAGGTTTAGTCCTAGCAAGTTATTGGTTTACAAGGATTAAATAGATTTTGGAATGCAAAGATACTATCAAAAATCCGATTAAACGCAGTTATTCGCGTTAAAAAGCGGTGTTCTTTTTGTTAGTATAATAATTATAAGGCTTTTTTTTACTTTTATGGTGTGTTCCTTCCGAAAGGAACCATAATTTTTTTATAGTGAAAATCGCTTATTAATAGAGATGCTTCGCTACGCACTGCATGACAGGATTGGAGTTGACCTTCCGAAGGATGCCAGATGTGATGTCATTCAGAAGAAGTTTCGATAGTAATCGAATAACGGAAGAATCTCTTTTTATTGGAGTACCTAAGGTTCAAGAATAAATCTTACTCCCTAAAAACAGGCTTTTCAAACAACAACCATTTAAAACGTAATCCAATTTCATTAAACGTAAAACCAGCAGCAGTTGCAGAGGCAATATTACTTCGTGTGCCAAATAGGTTTGCCATACAACGATCGGAGAATTTATAACCTAATTTCCCTTGTATTCTGTAGGTACTTTGACTTTTATCGTCCTCAATATATTGTAATCCTGTTGCAGCAGTTAATTCGTAAAACCATTCTTTAGGTTTCGCTATGTTTTCGTCTTTAATAAGATTAGCAAATACCTCTACAGCATTAAAAGTTTCTGGTGAGAAATACACCGTTGGCACTTGGTTTTTAAACGTAATGTATTGGTAGTTTACACCAGCTTTAAGCGATGGTTTTGGTAAAATGTTATAGTATAAAGAAGTAAATAATAGGTTTCTCGCATTGCTATCGCTTTGGTTGGTATAAAAGTATTGTGTAAACCAACCTAAGTTAAAGTTTGTGTTTAAACTATAGTTTGCATAATAGTTGTTTTGCACGATTTCACGATCTAATAATTCGGCATTAAAGCTTTGTAATTCGCGTTTGTAACCCACCGTTAAATCTTGTAATTTAAAAGGTTTAATATTAAAAGATACATCGGTTAATAGTTGTGTATAATCATTTGTAGTTGCTTTTGCAGATGTCAATCCAGCAGTACCTTTAAAGGTTACGTTTGGTAATAATTGGTACGATAACCCTAAACTAAAGTCGTTAGAGGTTGCATCGTTATTAGTAACCGCATTGGTTGTACTTCTGTAATTATAGCTTCCTAATATTTTAAATTTGGTAGAAAACGGAAATTCTATATTATTGTTAAATGCAAATGCTTCGTTATCTCCATTATCAAAGGTATAGGATGTTTTTCCTTCGTAAAAAGGAGTAAATGTGGTGTTGAGGTTTTTTATAAAGTTGGTCGCGTCTTTTTGGTTGTCGTAAAACTTTAAGGTGTTTTCTGCAGAGGTATAAGCAGCTTCATATTTACCTAAAGCTTTTAGTGCATTCGCATTTCCTAAGTTACCATCAAAAGAAGTACTATCATTCACCAAAATTTGGTCGTAATCTTGAACACTCTTTTTAAAATCACTTTTATAGATATTAAGGGTAGCACGTAAAGCTAAAATCCAATTTTCATTTGGTTTCGTTTCTATTAAACTATTAATAAGTGTATTT
>JAGPUY010000428.1 GCA_018067265.1 Oceanihabitans sp.
ATCTTTAACCTGATCGGTATTAGCAGCTAAAGCGTTTATTCTTTTTAGATATACTCCAGAAATACCAGAACCCAAGAGTAACCAAAAAACTAAAAACAAAAAGGAGATCACTTCAAAGATTCCTAAAAACAGAATTATTGCAGAACCAATAGTAAAAGCAAGAGGTATAAAACGCATGCTTGCGGATAAAAAAGACTTGTGCTCTTGTAGCCAATCTGTAATTTTTGATGCTGGTGTTTCCGTTTTAATCAAGCTTGCTACTGCCGAAAAATGTTGTCGCCATTTTGGTTTCTCTGCTAATTCTATAATTGCTTCTTGACGTGAGTTTATCACTTCAATATTATTTGCAGTAAGTTCTTTTACCAAAGCTTTTGTTCCTTCTTCTGTTGCTGTTCTATTTATAAATTGAAAAAAAGAACCTTTCCCAAAAAGATCCACATCTAAACTAAAAGCATGGTTTGGATTTTGAAATTGTAAGCCTTCGTTTCTTTCTTTAAAATCTCCGGAAGCAATTTTTAATTCTTCTTCATTGATTGCGACTAGTGCTTTTTTAAGGTTATGTTGGTATTTTAAATCCGTGTATTGGGAAAGTAAATAGATAAAAGCAATAATACCAACTAGCGCAATTCCCATTGCTATTTGCAGGTTACTAAAAGCAAAATAAACACCAATTCCTGTAGCAACAAAAACGGATATTCTTGCAAAACTTAAGCTAGTAAGCT
Source organism: Oceanihabitans sp. (assembly GCA_018067265.1). Classification (GTDB taxonomy): domain Bacteria; phylum Bacteroidota; class Bacteroidia; order Flavobacteriales; family Flavobacteriaceae; genus Oceanihabitans. The sequence continues at coordinate 723 of JAGPUY010000428.1, forward strand.
TTTTGTATAAAGACTTAACCTCTAATTGATGTGCTTCTAATTCTTGGGTATAAAATGTATTTGGGTTTTTCATTTTTATAATTCTATGGTATCTAGTTTTTCGAAAACAGCAATAATAGTGGTTACTGCATTTTGATAGAAATTAGGATGAATATTTTCAAAATCGTCTGTAGGCTTATGGTAATCCTTATGGTCTTCTACGCCAAAATAAATAAAAGGAATTTTCACTTTATGAAAGGAAGCATGATCGGAAGCATTTGTCCAATCCTCTAATGTATCACTGCCATCATGACCAATAAGAAGCTTTAAGTTTTCGGAAGATGGTATACTTTTAATTGCTGGCTCCAATTGTTTGTAATGATAAGGTCCAACCGCGAATAATTCGTTTTTATTATTTCGGCTAATCATATCCATATTGATATTCAGTTTTATATTTTCTAGTGGAATAATGCTGTTTTCTACAAAATATTTAGAACCAACCAAACCTAGTTCTTCGGCATCTACAGCTGCTAAAATAACAGAATGCTTTGGTGGATTTTTCTGAAAGTATTCCGCGAAAGCGAACAATGCCGAAATACCAGAAGCGTCATCATCTGCACCATTATAAATTTTCCCGCCTTTTACACCTTCGTGATCATAATGCGCAGAAAGCACAATGTATTCTTCTGGTTTCTCCGTTCCTTTTATTAGTCCGAGAACATTAATCCCTTTATATTCTTTGCTTCTACGTGTAAAGCTGAAATGCTGTTCAAAATTTTCAATAAGTGGTACCACTTGTAAATCTTGAAATTTATTTACGATATAGATTTTAGCCTTTTCTGCTCCGGCGGTTCCGGTACGTCTACCTTCAAAAACATCGGAAGATAACACCTCTACATGATGCAATAAAGAATCTGCATCAAACCAATTTTGCTCTAATACTTCGACTGCAACTTTTGGCGTTTCCGTTTGCCCTTTACAGCTTGTTAATGAGAAAAACACTAAAAATAAACTGGAGAGATATCTATAATTCATATTCAAAAATTTGAGGTTAAAGCTAAACAAAAAATCTCAAGATTGCTCTTGAGATTTTAATTTATAATGAAATCCTGAAACTACACTTCGACAAGCTCCGTGTGGCAGTTTAAGACAACAAAGTATTATCCTTTTAAGGATGCTGCTAGGTATTCTCTATTCATACGAGCGATGTTTTCTAAAGAAATTCCTTTAGGACATTCTACTTCGCAAGCTCCAGTATTGGTACAGTTACCAAAACCTTCTTCATCCATTTGTTTTACCATGTTTAAAACACGATCTGTAGCTTCTACTTGTCCTTGAGGTAATAATGCAAATTGTGAAACTTTGGCACCAACAAATAACATGGCTGACGAGTTTTTACAAGAAGCAACACAAGCACCACAACCAATACAAGTTGCAGAATCAAAAGCGGTATCTGCATCGTGTTTATTAACAGGAATTGTGTTCGCATCAATTGTATTTCCAGAAGTATTTACCGAAATAAATCCTCCAGCTTGTTGAATACGATCAAAAGATGTTCTATCTACAATTAAATCTTTAATTACAGGAAATGCAGTTGCTCTAAATGGCTCGATAGTAATGGTATCGCCATCTTTAAACATACGCATGTGTAACTGACAGGTTGTTACACCACGATCAGGTCCATGTGCTTCTCCATTAATATATAAAGAACACATTCCGCAGATTCCTTCACGACAATCGTGATCGAAAGCTACAGGCTCTTCATCTTTATTTATTAGTTGTTCGTTTAAAACGTCTAACATTTCAAGGAAAGACATATCTGGAGAAATATCGCTGACTTTATAATCCACCATTTTCCCTTTATCACTTGCGTTTTTTTGACGCCAAATTTTCAGTGTTAAATTCATATTCATAGCTTTCCTTATTTGTATGATCTTTGTTTTAATTCTATATCCTTGAACTCTAAGTTCTCTTTATGTAAAACAGCATCGCTAGGTTCTCCTTTGTATTCCCAAGCAGAAACATATGCGAAGTTTTCATCATCACGTTTTGCTTCTCCTTTTTGTTCCCCATCTAATTCTACTGCATCTTCTCTAAAGTGTCCACCACAAGATTCTTCTCTGTTTAAAGCATCTTTAGCGAATAATTCTCCTAATTCTAAGAAATCTGCAACACGACCAGCTTTTGCTAATTCTTCGTTGTATTCTTCGTTAGTTCCAGGAACTTTTACTTCTTTCCAGAATTGTGCTCTAAGTTCTTTAATTTCTGAAATAGCTTCGGTTAAACCCTTCACATTTCTAGACATTCCAACTTTGTTCCACATGATCTTTCCTAATTTCTTATGGAAATAATCTACAGAGTGTTGTCCTTTATTAGTAACAAAGAAATCTAATGTTTTTCTAACCTCATTTTCCGCATCTTCAAATTCTTTAGAATCTGTTGGAATTGCTCCAGTACGAATATCATCGGATAAATAGTCCCCAATAGTATAAGGTAATACAAAATAACCATCTGCTAAACCTTGCATTAAAGCGGAAGCTCCAAGTCTGTTTGCACCGTGATCCGAGAAATTAGCTTCTCCAATACAGTATAAACCAGGAACGGTTGTCATTAAGTTATAATCTACCCAAACACCACCCATTGTGTAATGCACTGCTGGATAAATCATCATTGGTGTGTTGTATGGATCTTGATCTACGATCTTCTCATACATTTGGAATAAGTTTCCGTATTTATTTTTGATTACTTCTTGTCCTAATTTTTTAACAAGAGCAGCATCATTTTCATTTAATCCTTTAACGTGTGCCGTTTCTTTTCCGTAACGTTCAATTGCCGAAGCAAAATCTAAGAATACCGCTTCTCCTGTTGCATTTACACCAAACCCAGCATCACAACGCTCTTTTGCTGCACGAGATGCAACATCACGAGGTACTAAGTTTCCGAATGCAGGATATCTACGTTCTAGGTAGTAATCTCTATCTTCTTCCGCTAATTCTCTAGGTTTTAATGACCCAGATTTAATAGCTTCCACATCTTTCATGTGTTTTGGCACCCAAATACGTCCGTCATTACGTAAAGACTCAGACATTAACGTTAGTTTAGACTGATGATCTCCAGAAACCGGAATACATGTTGGGTGAATTTGTGTGTAACAAGGATTTGCAAAGTAAGCACCACGTTTGTGTGCTTTCCAAGCTGCTGTTACATTTGATCCCATCGCGTTAGTCGATAAGAAGAATACGTTACCATAACCACCAGTTCCTAAAACAACAGCATGTGCGGAATGTCTTTCGATTTCTCCAGTAATTAAGTTACGTGTTATAATTCCACGAGCTTTTCCATCTACTTTTACAACGTCAAGCATTTCATGACGGTTGTACATTTTGATTTTACCACGACCGATTTGACGGTTCATCGCAGAATATGCTCCTAATAATAATTGTTGTCCTGTTTGTCCAGCTGCGTAAAAAGTACGAGATACTAATACACCACCAAACGAACGGTTATCTAATAACCCACCATATTCTCTTGCAAAAGGAACACCTTGCGCAACACATTGATCAATAATATTTGCAGACACCTCCGCCAAACGGTATACGTTAGCTTCACGAGAACGATAATCACCACCTTTTACAGTATCATAAAATAATCTGTAGGTAGAATCACCATCTCCTTGGTAGTTTTTTGCTGCATTAATTCCTCCTTGCGCTGCAATAGAATGCGCACGTCTTGGAGAATCTTGAAAGCAAAATGCTTTTACATTATATCCAAGCTCTGCTAAAGTAGCAGCAGCAGATCCACCAGCTAGTCCAGTACCAACAATAATAACATCAATGTTACGCTTGTTTGCAGGATTTACTAAGTCGATATGATTTTTATAGTCTGTCCATTTATCTTTAATTGGACCTTTTGGTATTTTCGAATCTAAAGCCATATTAGATATTTTTTAGTGATTAAAATGATGAAATAACGCAATGAAAACGAATCCTAATGGAATGATAATCGCATATGCTTTTCCGAATCCTTTTAATCCTTTTGTGTATTTATTGTTTGCTCCAACCGATTGAAATGCAGAATTGAATCCGTGTAATAAGTGTAATGCTAAGAATACAAAAGCAATACAGTATAATACCACTCTCCAGATATCTACAAACTTGTGTTGTAGTTCTTCAAAATATCTAAACTCACCATTGGCAAGTAATCCAGACATATCGCCTTGCATGTATTTTGTGTTAATTTCTGGTAACCAAAAATCGTAAAAGTGCAAACAAATAAACGCTAGAATAGCAGCTCCACTCCAAATCATGTTTCTACTCATCCAGGTAGAATTAGCAGCACCATTATTTTTAGCATAACTAATTTGTCTTGCTTTATTGTTTTTAATTTCTAGTACAAATCCCATTACAAAATGGAAAATAACCCCGAAAATTAATACTGGTTGCAACAGATATTGAATTGCCCAAAAAGTTCCCATGAAATGAGAAACATCATTAAATGCATCTGGACTGAATACCGATAACAGGTTGATTGCAAAATGTTGTAATAAGAAAATCATTAGGAAGAGTGCCGAAAGTGCCATGGCAAACTTTCTTCCAATCGAAGAATTTAAAATTCCGCTCATTATTTTGTGTAGTTAGATTATAATTACACAAATATAACAAGCAACGCTAACGCAAGCAAGTGAAAATGCCTTTTATAAATTTATTTAGAATGGATTTAATTAATTGACGCTCGGTATCAATCCACGAAGTCCCATATCCACTACTTGTTCGCCAGCACTTGGCTCGTATTTGCCGTCGGCATTTACTTCTATCCATTCCAAGCTATTATTTGTGGAAAAGGATAAGGTTACCACCACATCTTCGGTTTCATTACCTGAAATAGTTAGACCGTTTTGAAATGCTCCAGTTACCACACAAGAACCTTGCGGAATTGGTGACGAATCGAACAACGGATTAGGAACTGTGGTTGCTCCTTCCGGCGCTTGGCCTTGTGCCGTAAACCCTAAAGTTTCAAAAGCCCAAAAACCTTGTAACCTATTTGCGTTTACAGGAATAGTACTTCCGTTTAAGTTTAAAGTAGAAACATAAGTATTATAGCCAACAAAACTCGCCAATGTTCCGGTATAATCGTTTCCATCTTCTCCTAAAAAATCAATATCTCCTTCTTGATACGCCAAAGACACGCGAACCCATTCATAATCTCCTACAGCGACTTGACTTAAAGGAATAGTTAAAAAAGTTTCGTTATTTCCTGCAAATTTAGCCTCTTGAAAATCGATAGCTTTTTCGCCTCCAGATATTGTTTCGCTTCCGGAGAAAACAATTTCGCCAGTTCCTAATGCCGTTAGCATGTTTGGTGCAAATTCAATATAATTGGCACTCATCCTATTTATACTAGGCGATTGCGCAGCGTTTCCTGCAGCAACAGAAACAGGCTCTCCAAAATTACCCAATCGTTCTTGGGTAGGATTAAATTCTAATTGGATAATTAAATTTGCTTC
>JAGPUY010000433.1 GCA_018067265.1 Oceanihabitans sp.
ATCATTCTCGCCAAAAAGAAATCTATAACTATTGGTATTGGTTTTTAATAAAGAGGATCTTTTACTAAAAGCTTCCGTTATTTTATGGTTAAAAAAAGTAGCATCAATTGCAATTGGATCGCCATGATGAATCATTTTAATTCGGATAGGTGAAGCTAAATCGAAAAAACCAAAGCCAATAATTTTGTTTTTATTCTTCCCAAAAACAATAGCTAAATCTCCCGTTTGTGGGTCTTTATTTGTTTTTATAATACTATCTGAAAAAACCCAAGGATGCTCTTGCATTACAGATCTCTCTCCATTTGCATTTAATTTAACTGCAATACGCTGACTGGTATTTGTGGTAGAAAAAGATCTTGTAAACTGCATAAAAATATTTTTGCAAAAGTATGAAATATGCAGCTATCGTTTGGCAGTAATTACCAATAGATTTTAAATTGTTAATTGTGTTAAATACTCTGGACGCCAAGTCTAAAGATTCTTCAAAGACGTATATACTATATAATTTTAAATATATACCTATGAAAACTTTATGGATTGCCTTATTTACACTTGCGTCTTTTTTTAGTATTCAAGACAAAACCACGGTTACCGCTATATTTGATGGTGTAGAAAATGAAGCATATTACTTTAGTGATGATGCAGATGTAACGCATGTTTTTGATACTATGTCTGAAGAAGCTATTAAGAAATTTGATCTTTCTAATGAAAAATATAGTGGTCAGACCTTTAGAATCACGTACACCACAGAAACGATTATGGATGAAATGGAAAACAACATGGAAGTTTTAACCATTGTAGATCTAGAAATTTTATCGGAATAAATTATGGATATAAATAACTGAAACGTAGCCTTTTATTAGGATGCGTTTTTTTTATGCAAATAAAAAAACAGGGTGCAGAAAAACTATTATCAGATTCTCTGCGTACATAAAGAAAACAAAAACTATAAATTTATTATGAAAAAATTTTCAATACTATTACTTATTGCTGTTGTTTTAACGTCTTGTGTATCTAAAAAGAAGTTTCTTGCTTTAGAACATGAAAACGGAGAAATCAAAAGTGAACTAACTAAAACGAAAGTAGCAAAAGAAGATCTCGAAGATAAGTTTGCAGAGATCCAAGAGCGTGTAGACCAATACAACACTAAAATTAATACTTTAGCTACTATAAACAATTCTTTAAGTGAAGAGAACAACTCTAAAATGGAAACGGTTGCTAATGTCGCGGTTATGTCTAATAATACGAAAGTAAAGATGCGTGAAACTTTAGCAAAAGTGGATCCTAATTTAGTAAGTCAGGCAAAAACCTTAAAAGATTCTATGGACTTGGCTGTTTCTTATAATTTAAAGAAAAGAATAAACAGTGCTACTTTTGATGAAAGTGATGATATAGCAATTAGTATCGACGAAACTGTGGTTATGATTTCTATTTCTGACAAAATGTTATTTAATTCTGGAAGCTATAGAGTGAGTAATAAAGCAAATGATATTTTACAAAAAATAGCAGATGTAGTAAACTCGGAGTCTAGTATCGATGTCATGGTAGAAGGCCATACAGATGCTAGAAGTATTAATACGGAGAAATTACAAGATAATTGGGATTTAAGTGTTTTAAGAGCAACTTCTGTAGTTAGAAAATTACAACAACAATACAAGGTAGCTCCTGAAAAATTAATTGCTTCTGGACGTAGTAGTTACCAGCCTTTAGTTAGTAATGATACGAGAGAAGATAGAGCTAGAAACCGAAGAACTAGAATTATTATTTTACCAAATATTGATAAGTTTTTTGCTTTAATGTCTGCAGATAATTAGACGCATTTATTTATAAATAAATAAAAACGCAACCTAAATCATTAGGTTGCGTTTTTTTTATCTATTTGTTTCCTACTTATAAAGTGGACTCTATAACGTTTCCGTACCTATCCAATGCTATTGGATTGCCATAAATATCTAGTTCTATAATTGGTTTCCCTAGTTTTTCGATTTCCAATAATTGGGTTTTTCTATCACCTACAATCACGTAAATCATTTCTTCTTCGTTTAAATACTTTTTAATAGTGGTTTTATAATTCTCTAAAGTCATGTTTACCAATTCCTCTTGTTCATCTACAATATAGGTCTCTGGTTTATTGTATTTACTTATATTTTTTAAAACAGATAATTGCGCTCTTAAACTTTCAAAAGCTCTCGTGTTTCCTTTTAGAATCTTATTTTTAGTTAATGCTACTTCATTATCGGTAAAACTTGCTTGGTAATTGCTTAGCATCTCTTTAATGATTTCTAAAGATTTTAAGGTTGCATTTGCTCGAACACTAGATCTTACAGTGAAAGGTGCAACTTCATTACTTTGTGAAAAACCAGAATATGCACCGTAGGTATATCCTTTTTCTATTCGTAAGGTTTGAAATAATCGACCACTAGAACCACCTCCCAAAATTTCATTAGCGAATTCTAATTTATTCGCATGCTTATCGTTTGCGGAAACGGCCAACTTTCCTATTTGTAACACAGATTGTTTTGCATCTGGAACATCAATAAAAAAGACATTTCCTTGGTTATTATTAATAGGCAAATTGTAATGTGGTACTGCTATTTTGTATCCATTCCATGTGTTTAAAACACGAGCCACATTTTCGGTTTGTTCTTTAGTAATCGCTCCCGCGATATGAAACTTAGCTTCTTTTGGCGAAAGGTTATTATAATAGGATTTTAAATCTTTTAAGGTAATCCCTTTAGTACTTTCCAGCGTTCCAGAACCCGAAATACCAAAACGATGATTATCTCCATAAATTAATTTATTAAAAACATTAGAAGCGATCACATTCGGATTGGCCTCGCGTCCTTTTAAATTCGTTTCTAAGGCTAATTTTAAGCGTTCAAATTCTTTTTCATCCCAACGTGGTTCTAAAATTATTTCATTCACTAAGGCCATGGTTCCTTCAAAATTCTTAACTAAGCAAGAACCTGTTATATGAAAATCTTCTTTTGTACTATACATAGTTATCGAAGCACCTAACATACCTATTGCTTCTTCTAATTGCGCTGGAGTTTTGGTTGCAGTTCCTTCCATCATCAAACTACTTAACAAACTTGCAACTCCTTCTTTCCCAATTGGGTCTAATAATTCTCCGCCAGGTACTGTAATATCAAACTCTACTAAAGGTACTTCGTAATTTTCTATGCCATATAAACTTAAACCGTTTTCCAGGCTACTTGTCCAAATGGTTGGTGCTTTAAACAAAGGAAGTTCACTAAACGCTGGTTCACTTCTATCGTGTTTGGTTTCTGTTTTATCATAAACCGCTTCGGCACCTTGACCAACTTCTTCATTTGCCACATTGTATCGTACTCTTTCTAACCAAACTGTTGCTGGTTTTGCGTCTGAAACCGCTAAATCTAATTGCCCTTTAGGTACAACACTGGTCATCACATAATTTTTATCTTTAATGTACTGATTGTATACACGCATTACATCTTCTGCGGTTACCGCTTCGGTTAGCTTCGCACTTTCTACAACAAAACCTGGATCTCCTTTAAACTCATTGTCTTGAACTAACTTAAAAGCTTTGTTTAAAACGGTGCTTATACCTTGATATAAATTGGTTTCTAACTCTGCTTTAATTCGTTTTAAATCGCTTGCATTAACACCGTCGGTTTCAAATTTGGTTAAACCTTCATCGATTGCATTCTTAACGTCATCTAAATCGACATCTGCATTTGCTCTAATTCTAAAAATAAATTCTCCCGCAATTTCATTACTAGATTGGTAGGTGCCAACATTAGGAGCTAGTTTTTGTTCTTCAACGATAACATTATATAAAGGTGCATTTTTACTTCCGCTTAAAAGTTGTCCAAGAATTTGTAAAGCATATACATCTTCATGGTATTCTTCTACTGTTGGAATGACCATTCGTAGTTCTGGAAGTTTTGCAAAATTATCTTCAAAAAACAAAGACTTTGTTTCCTCCAATAGTACAGGATCTGGCTGAAGTTGTTCTACTTCTGGTCCGCGAGGTATTTCGCCAAACCATTTTTCTACAAGCGCTTTGGTTTCTTCTATATTGATATCTCCAGCAATCACTAAAGACGCGTTGCTTGCTCCATAATATTGGTTGTAAAACTCCTTAACGTCGGCAATAGTTGCTGCTTGTAAATCTGGCAAAGCACCAATAACAGTCCAACTATACGGATGGCCTTCTGGATATAAATTTTTTCTAATAATTTCATCGGTATAGCCATATGCTGCATTATCTACACGTTGTCGTTTTTCATTTTTAACCACTTGCTTTTCGCGTTCTAAAGCTTCTTTTGTTACGGTATTAATCATATAACCAAAACGATCGGAATCAATCCACAGAATCTTTTCAAATGCATCTTTAGGTACCACTTCGTAATAGACGGTGCCATCGCTCCAAGTTCCACCATTTCGACTTCCTCCCCATTCTGGAATCATTTTTCGGTTTGCTCCAACAGGAACATTTTCAGAATCATTAAAACTCATATGTTCAAAAAAGTGAGCGAATCCTGTTTTTCCTGGCTTTTCTCGATTAGATCCCACATGCATCATCGTGGCTACTGCAACTATAGGATCGCTATGATCTTCGTGTAGTATAACTTCTAATCCATTATCTAAAACAAATTTTTCATAATCTATCTTAAATACGGTTTCTTCTTGAGAGATTGGTTCTGGTTCTTTTTTACATGAAATACAGGTAAGCACAAGTAGCACTACCGCTAGTGAAGTTAGTTTCATTTTTAATTGGTTTGATTAATAGCTTTTCAATTTAATAACTTGATTTTTAAAGATACGTTAAAAAACTATTAATATCTTTGCCTCTTAAATTTAAAATGTATGTTTTCGTTAAAAAATATTTTTCGTTTAGTAGCTTTATTAGAAGGTGTTTCCTACTTATTACTAATGGCAGCGGCTATTTATAAACGTATGCCTAATGGTGATGATTATTTTGTAAAGCTATTAGGAATGCCTCATGGATTACTTTTTGTTGCTTATATTGTTTTAGCAATTGTATTTGGTATGGCGCATAAATGGAATAAAAAAACAATGTTTATTGTACTTGTTGCATCCATTCTACCTTTTGCTACTTTCTATGTAGAAAAGAAATATCTGAAAAATATTTAGTAATATAGCATATTAAATACACCTTAAAATGCTGAAAAAACGCCCTCATTTTCTAGTGCTTTCTTTTATTATATTGGCTTTAACAAGTTGTAATAAGGAGAAGTCTATAACAGTAAATGAAAACAATAAAGCTTCGGAAGCTTTATTAGCAAACGAATTTATTGTTAGAGGAACTACTTTTAACAACCATTTAAACAGTGCTTATATTTATAAAGTAGAAAACGATACACTTACTTTAATGGATACTATTTCTATTAAAGAAAAGGCTTTTACTTTTAAAGGTATTTCGAATACACCTGAATTTTATGCTATTAAAGTGGATCAAAGTGATGTGATGTATAAATTTTTAGTAGATGCATCCGAAATAAATATGTTTTTAAATACCAATTTATTTCTTTCTTCTACTTCTTCTAATTCCGATATCCAAAAAGTGTATTTTGATTATAAATCTAAAATGGATGATTTCGACTATAAAGAACGTACACTATTCTTAAAATATAAATCCCCGCAAACGGCAAACAAAAGAACTTCGATTCTAAATACCGATTTAGAAAACTTACAAATTGAAAAAATAGCATATGTTATGGACTTTATTGCTGCCAATAACAATTCGCACTTCACTCCTTTTGTATTAAAAGAAAATTATCATAGTTTTTCTACGGAAAGCCTAAGAAAGCTGCATGATACATTAACCGATGAGATTAAAAACGTAGCCGCTATTAAGTTGATTTATAAGGATATTATTAGCTTGGAAGAAAAAGAAATGCAACGAAGTATAAAAACAGAAACTTCTAGACCGATGGCTTATACCTTAAGCGGACCAAACACAAACGGTCAAACGATGTCATTGGCTTCTTTAAAAGGAAAGGTAGTTCTTGTCGACTTTTGGGCGAGTTGGTGTGCGCCTTGCAGAGCTACGAATCCAAATCTTGTACAATTACATAATAAATATAAAGATAGAGGACTTGTTATTTTAAGTGTTAGTGAGGATAAAGGATCCCCAGAATGGTTGCGTGCAATTGAAGCAGACCAACTATCTTGGAATACACATATTTTAGACAAAAATAAAACGATTGCTTTTAGATATGGTGTAGAATCGATACCGTATAAAGTGCTTGTCGATAAACAAGGCAGAATTGCAAGTGGTAAAATTTCTGGTAGTACATTAGAAATCAGAATTAAAGAGCTACTTAATGAATAAGCTTATTGTATTACTAGCTTTTTAGTGCGTGTAGATTCTTCCGAAATAATAGTTGCAATATACAAACCAGCACTTAGGCTAGATACGTCTAAGGTGTTATTACCTTGTTCTATTTGTTTTTCTAAAAGAAACTGACCACTTACGGTATACAAGGCTAATTGCGCAACAGGAACATTTAAAGTAATGTTTACTTGTGTAGTTGCTGGATTAGGGTACATTCTAAAATCTATGTCTACCACTTCTACTGTAGACAAGGTTTGACATTCTCCTTCATCTGCAACAAAATTACAAGTGGCATCTACTTCCCAATCATTTAAATAACTAGCAGAAGTATTGTCTACAAAAACACAAGTTAAACTTTGATTTTGCGTTACTACAAACTGATTTATGCGATGGTTATTTCCATTTCTAATATCTATATCCGTTAACAAGTTATTCTCGGCATTTATATATTTTACATCTGGATTATTAGAAATATCTAAACTTTGAATTTGATTGTTTTGCGTATATAATAAAAACAAATCGGCGGCATTATTTAAATCGATACTCGTAAGGTTGTTATTATTACAAAGTAAACGCTTTAAGTCTGTATTAGCACTGATGTCTAAATTACTTAAATTATTATTTGTGCAACTAAAATAGCTTAACGAAGCATTACTGGAAACATCTATAATATTCAAGTTATTATTATCGCATGTTAGCGTTTCTAAAGCTGTATTTGCAGAAACATCCAATGTACTTAGGTTGTTTTCAGAAATAAATAAATGCTCTAAATTTAAGTTACTTGCAAAATTGATGCTAGACAGATTATTATAATAACATCTCAAATCCTTTAAACTAGCATTTGCAGACACATCTAAAACACTAATATTATTCAGATTACAATACAGGTATTCCAATTGTGAATTATTACTAACATCCAAACTGTTCAAATTATTATTACTAATAAAAACACTTCTTAAGGCAGCATTGGAAGCTACATTTAACGTAGATAAACTATTGTTATCTGCATCTAATAGTTCTAAATACGGATTAAAACTTAAATCTAATGTGGTTATATGGTTATTATAAGCAAACAAATATTTTAAATTTTTAAAAGCTTCTATTCCAGAAAGGTCCGTAACACCAATATTACCAATAAACAAGGTCGTTACGGCGGAAGCATCACTATTTAATATATTACCATTTAAACCATTGGTATCTATATTTAATGAAATAAGCGCTTGCTCAAAAGTGGCGTCTGGAATGGAGGTAGTTTGGGAATGTAGGTTTATACTATTTAATAAAACAAGCGATAAAAATAAATGGAGCTTAAAATTATAAAAATAGTTAAACACTACATTTCGAAAAGTGATTAATAGCATATCTTTCTTTCTTAACGTATTGATAGTGTTGCACTAACAATTAATATGCTGCAATATGCTAACTAAAACTGTAACTTCCTCTTATAATCGTTATTCTGTTTTTTTACTCGTTTAATTACTAATTGTTTAACCTATCGTTCACAAATTCTACCTTTGTTTTATTGTGTGGCTTCGCTTTTCCATCTTTATCTAAATTAACCATTACTATTTTTTCTATGGTAATAATAGTTTCTCTTGTCATCATATTTCTAACCTCACAACGCACGGTTAAAGACGACTTTCCGAACTTTACTGCATCGATTCCTATTTCTATAATATCCCCTTGTATTGCGGAGCTTTTAAAATCTATCTCGGTAATAAATTTGGTGACCACTTGTTGGTTTTCTAGTTGTACAACTGCGTAAAGAGCTGCTTCTTCATCTATCCATTCTAAAAGTCTACCACCAAACAACGTTCCGTTTGGGTTTAAATCTTCTGGTTTTATCCATTTTCTTGTGTGAAATCTCATATATTATAATAGTTTTTGTTGCAAATCTTGATTCGGTATTTTAAGATTGCAGTTTAATTCTTTGTTTAATTTTTCTATAAAATAAGCAGAAAGCAAGGGCGATTCTTTTTCCATATTTTGATGAATAAAAAAGTCTATTTCTTTTACACCTTGGTCGTTCCATATTTTTAACCTTTCTACCCAATCATCTAATCTAGTATAATCGCTTTCATGATTTGCGCCAACATAACGCACAAAAGCAGTGCTATTGGTTAATCGCATGTGTAGTAAATCTCTTCTACCTGCAGTATCTACAAGGACGTTGGATATATTGTTTTCTTCTAAAAGGGAATACAAATCTTCTGCAACAGCAGCATCATTATACCAATTAGTATGTCTAAACTCGATTGCTAAAGGAATTTCTTTTGGCCAAGATTCTACAAAGCTTATTACTTTATTAAAATCCTTTGGTGCAAAATTACTATGCATTTGCAAAAAGATAGTTCCTAGTTTTTCTTTAAGATTCACCGCGTTATTGAGATAATTATTAACAACCTCTCCTACTTCATTTAAACGTTTCCAATGACTAATTTCTTGGTTTAGCTTCGGAAAGAATTTAAATCCCTTAGGTGTTTTTTCATACCAAGTTGCAAATTGTTCCGCAGAAAAAATTCTGTAAAACGTAGCATTTAATTCTATGGCATTAAACTGACTAGAATAATAGCCTAATTCATCTTTGGTGCCTCTTGGATAAAAGCCTTTTAAATCCGCTCTATTCCATTTTGCGCAACCAACAAATATCTCTGGATCCTGTTTTACTTTTAAGGTATTTAAAACGCTAAACGTGTCTTTATGATCTTGAGGCAATGTGAAATCTATTAATTCTGGATGTTCTACGCTTCCAAATTTCATGCTTTATTTGTATTGAAAAACTTTAGGTAAAGATACCAAAATATCGCTTGTTAATAAACTGGTTAACAAGTAAAAATGCGATGCTATTTTGGGAGATATATAATATCTAATTTTATTAAAAACTTATACTCATGAATACTAGAGACTTACATTTAAAGCAAGCACGTCCGGAAATAGCTTCTATAATTATTAGTGATGACATGACTAGCGACGAACGTTTTCAAAACCTTGTACTTAGACCAGTAGCAAAATTACAAGTACCTTTATTTATTGAAGTTTTTAAAAATTATGCTAAAAAGCATAAGAACGTTTTTTACGAGCTATCTATTGAAAAACGCATCTGTTATATTGAAAATGCCTTACAAAAAGATATGAAGCTTAGAAACGCTTTAAAAGGAATGATGATTGGTTTATTTACTACGGAAGAATATCTTATTTACATTAAAAATTCTTCGGCATTAAACAAACGGATGATGTCTATTGTTAGAGACCAATTACTTGGTCACATACAACTTTTGGATAAAGCAGAATTACTAGCTGCTGTTTAAGCATAAATACTGTTAGTATCTATCTTTTCAATTCCATTATACTTAATAATTGTTCTAATTTTGTGCTGTTAATTAATTTTAAAATTAACAGCACGAAGTACACTATTCTGGAGATATTAGAGAAAGAGACTTTCAATATAATTTAACTGAATATTACTCAGATTATTAATAAAACTCACGACAATCAAATCAACGACACACCATTTAAATCTGTAGTTAGCACATCG
>JAGPUY010000435.1 GCA_018067265.1 Oceanihabitans sp.
CGATGTGCCTAGTATAAAACCACCAGAAGAACCAGTAACCATTCCGGTGGACTTTGTAGAGATCGTTCCCGTTTTTCCAGGTTGCGAAAGTGCTTCCACTAATGCAGCGCGCAAAGCATGTATGTCAGAGAAAATAGCCAAGCATATTCAGAAAAAGTTTGATACCGATATTGCAGCAGATTTAGGATTAAATGGCGAGCAAAAAATTAATGTAATGTTCAAAATTGATCAAAACGGAAACGTTACTAGTATACAAGCAAGAGCACTACATAAGGAACTTGAAATAGAAGCAAAAGCCGTTATTGGTAAATTACCACAAATGACTCCAGGAAAACAACATGATAAAAATGTTTCCGTTATTTATGGAATTCCTATTACGTTTAGCGTTCAGAATTAAGAACCGTATAAAATTTGATTTAAAGTCGTTAGTAAGTTATTATTAACGACTTTTTTTAATTTATAGGATTGTAAAAAAATAGTATCTTACCGCTTTATTAAAAACAGCAAACATAACTATGAAGAAATTCCTCTTTTTACTTCTTCTTATTCCATATTTTACATTTTCACAAGAAGATTCTTTTTTCGAAAAGCCTCCGGTTTTTCCTAATTGTGAATCTGTAGAAATAGATGCGCTTCAGAATTGTTTTGATACCAATGTGTTAAATCATATTTACAATACGTTTAAAACACCAGAAATCGTTTCCGAAGAAAAGTATAACGGAGAAGTGGTGGTACTTTTTGAAGTAGATAAAGAAGGTGCTTTTCATGTTATATATGTAGATGCCATGTATGACGATTTAAAAGACGAAGCTACTCGTGTTTTTGATGCGTTACCAAAAATTAAACCAGGAACTTATAATGGTAAACCAACTTTCAAGCAGTATTCCCTACCTATTCAAATACCTATTGTAAACCAAATGGTTCCAGCTAAAGCGGTTACAAAGGAAGTGAAAAAGCTATCTATTGAAGATGCTATTAAAACCGAATACGATAGCGTCAATAAGAAATTGGTTCCATACACAAACAAAGAATATACTAGTCAGTTAAATATACCTTTTACACATAGTGGTTATGCTAAATTTGATAGAAATATCAATCTAGTAGGTACCAATAGCCATACCGCATCGAAACCTTTTGTGTATGAAGACGTTTCCAAATATTATGATTTTAAAGCAGAAAATGAAGCCTTAAAAAAAGGAAAGGAAACCTTAGTGTCTAGAAAGTTATGGGACGAACATCTCGTGCGCTATCAAGCAGAAAATTACTGGTTTACTATAGATCCTATTTTTGATTTTGAAGTTGGTAAAGATACCGACGCAGATTTTAGTTCTACCTATAATAATACAAGAGGAATTAATATTCAAGGAGGATTAGGGGAAAAATTTAGTTTCTACGCTTCGGTTTTTGAAAGCCAAGGACGCTTTGCACAATATTACAACCAGTATGCGGAATCTATTAAAGCTTCCGATGAAGTTGCTATAATTCCGGGGAGAGGAATTGCTAAACGATTTAAAGACGATTCTTATGATTATCCTGTTGCGGAAGCATATTTATCCTATGCACCAACCGATTTTTTAAACGTGCAATTTGGTCATGGTAAAAACTTTATTGGGGATGGGTATCGTTCCTTATTTTTAAGTGATGTTGCTAGTCCTTCTACATTTTTTAAGATTAATACTAAATTCTGGAAAATTAAATATACCAATACTTGGATGTGGCTAAAGGATGTTACACCAGCTGGAACAGATGAAGATGGTGCCTATTTAAGTAAATACATGGCAACACACTTTTTAAGTTGGAACGCCACAAAGCGTTTAAATATTGGTTTTTTTGAATCTATAGTTTGGGCAAAATCACAAAACAGAGGTTTTGATGTGAATTACTTGAATCCCATTATATTTTATCGTGCTATTGAGTTTGAAACCGGACAAGATGCAGGAAATGCAATTATGGGTTTATCAGCAAAATATAAAATTAACGATAACATCAATGCGTACAGTCAGTTTGTATTAGATGAGTTCTCGTTAAGCGATATTACTGGAGGCGAAAAAAGCTGGAAAAACAAATTTGGTTACCAATTAGGTCTAAAGTATTACAATGCTTTTAAAGTAGATAACCTTTTATTACAAGCAGAATACAACAGAGTACGACCATATACCTATTCCCACAATAATACTTTTTTAAACTACGGGCATAACAATCAGTCGATGGCCCATCTTTGGGGAGCAAATTTTAGTGAATTAGTACTTATTGGGCGCTACAGCTACAAACGTTGGTTTGCAAATGCTAAAATGGTTTTAGGTTCTCGCGGATTAGATTTTGATAATGCGATTAGCTACGGTAGTAATATTTATGAAAGCTATAACGATAGACCTGGTGATACAGGAATCACAGTAGGACAAGGAAACAAGACCAAAACGTTTTACACCAACCTACAGGCAGGTTACTTAATAAACCCAGCAACCAATCTAAAAATATTTGCAGATATAAGTGTGAGAGATTTTAATCCGGAAGCACAAACAACCACTACGTTTAAGAACAATACCGTATGGTTTAATTTCGGGATTAGAACCGACTTATTTAACTGGTATTTTGATTTGTAATCAAATTCCTGCGAAGGCAGGAATCTCATAGTTATGCATTTCGTTTTATTACAACTACATCCTATAAATTAGTTCGTTTTACGGTTTTACCATAACGCTTTTTGTTGTTATTCGATGAACTACACCAATTCTTGAAAAACCCCTAGGTAAATTCTTTTTTTTTTTTTCCATATTTGAGTAATAAACAATTAGGATTAATAAATAGACGTGTTTACTAGCCAAAAGTTTATTAGCAACTTTCCCTATTCTTATTAATTAATAGTAAGCAAAAACATATTGTTTTTGTTTAGCAAACTATTGTTTAATATATTTAAAAGCCCAAAAACAAAAACAAAAATTTTTTTAAAAACAAGCATTAAAATTTTAGTACTCTGTTTTGCATTAACTTTGGTTAATTGTGAGAAGGAT
>JAGPUY010000441.1 GCA_018067265.1 Oceanihabitans sp.
TGATGTCTATGACTGCCGATGTTATTGATTTAGATGAACTCAATACTGGTCTAAGAAGAGAAGGCACTTTTGGAGCTATCTATTGGTTGATGGTAAAGTTTGGTTTTGCAATTGCAGGTGGTTTGAGTGGTGTTATAATGAGTTATGTTGGTTTTGATTCCGGTGTAACCGTTCAGCCTGAAGGAGCTGTTGATGGGTTACGATTGGCTTTCTCAGGAATTCCTATATTAGGAACACTCTTTGCAATGTTTGTGATGCGAAATTATAGTGTTACCGAAAAAAGTGCTGGTGAGGTTCGCGTAGAACTGGATAGACGAGCTAATGAATCTACACCAAAATCTTCTTCCTATTATCAGACAAATAAACTGCTCGCTTTTAAAAGTCTTGCATTAGAAACCGATTCAATAATCGATATTGATTTTAAATCAAAAACTACCGAAGAAATTAAACAACACTTTTCAAAAACACTACATAATGGCTTACACGGATTATGTTTTAGCCCCTATTTAGAAGGGCAAAGTATTGGAGATATTTTATCCGAAAAACAAATTCAAAAACGCATGGAGGTGATTACCCCATACACCAAATGGATTAGGTCTTTTTCTTGTACAGATGGAAACGAATGCATTCCAAAAGTAGCACATCAAAAGGGATTAAAAACAATTGTTGGAGCATGGATAAGTTCCGATAAAGCTAGAAATAATAAAGAGATTAAAACACTAATCCGTTTAGCAAAAAGCGGTAATGTAGATATTGCCGTTGTTGGTAATGAGGTATTACTCCGAAATGAATTAAGCGAACAAGAGTTATTGGGCTATATAAATAAAGTAAAAAAAGCACTCCCAAATATTCCTGTTGGTTATGTGGATGCCTATTTTCAATTTAATGAACGCCCAAATATCGTTGAAGCTTGCGATGTTATTTTAGCAAACTGTTATCCATTTTGGGAAGGTTTTCCTATTGAAAAAGCACCTATGTACTTAAGACAAATGTATGCTGTTTGTAAAAAAGCAGCTAAAGGGAAACCTGTAATTATAACAGAAACTGGCTGGCCCAACAAAGGAGAAAACACTAAAAATGCAGAACCCTCTCAAGAAAATGCTATGCAGTACTTCATAAACACAAATGATTGGGCAAAAAAGGAAGACATAGCTATGTTTTATTTCTCTTCTTTTGATGAATCATGGAAAGTACATCATGAAGGGGAGTTAGGTCAGCGTTGGGGAATTTGGGATAAGAACGAAAATTTAAAATACAACTAAAATGTCCTATAGAAACGAAGATTATCATACATACGACGGTGCAAAATTCACAGAACATTCTGGTATAGATTTTAATACGCTTTCTTTAGGGGATTTAAAAAAACTATGGAAATCCACACTTAATAAAGGAATACATGGTATTTGTTTTAGCATGTATGAAGACGGACAAGAACCTGGTGATATTATAACCGAAGAACAAGTGGAGCGTCGTGTTAAAATTTTAAAACCCTATTCTAAATGGATTCGTTCTTTTTCTTGTATTGAAGGAAATGAACATATCCCTCGTATTGTTCATAATCATGGAATGAAAACTCTGGTTGGCGCTTGGCTAAGTGATAATAAAAAAAATAATGAAAAAGAAATTGAAGGCTTAATTCGGTTAGCTAAAGAAGGCTTTGTAGACATAGCTGCTGTTGGTAACGAGGTACTGTATAGAAACGATTTATCATTAAAAGAATTATTAGGATATATAAAACGAGTTAAAGAAGCTTTGCCAAATATTCCTGTTGGTTATGTAGATGCCTATTATGAGTTTACAACACATCCAGAACTTGTAGAGGTTTGTGATGTTATTTTAAGTAATTGTTATCCGTACTGGGAAGGCTGTGATATTGATGGCTCCTTGCATCATATGCAACAAATGTTTGGTCAAGCTACAGATGCTGCAAATGGTAAAAAAGTGATTATTACAGAAACAGGTTGGCCAAGTCAAGGTGGTAGTTTACAAGGTGCATTTTCTTCTGAAGAAAACGCAATGAAATATTTTATCAATGCACAAACTTGGGCTAGTAAAGCAAATATTGAAACCTTTTATTTCTCCTCTTTTGATGAATCTTGGAAAATTGGAGAAGAAGGAGATGTTGGTGCATTTTGGGGACTTTGGGATAAAAATGAAAAGCTAAAGTTTTAAAAAACAAGCCATTAAACAGCACAAAGAAACGAATAGAATAACAAAATCTCCCCAATACTTTTCCAAAAACCAGTCGTAAATACACCTATAATTTATTGCAGTTTAAATCACGGCCATACTTCCTCGTAATTCCATCCATACATTACCACAACATGTCGGTTTTTTTAGTGCTTTTTTAATTTTTAAATATTTAAGAACACCATGCAATCCCTTTTATTTAATAGGGTAAAGGAGTAGCTGTAATGACAATTTAAAAAATCTTTTTGTTGTATGGTTTTTGTATTACATCATTTATCAATTTCATAGTTTTTTGTGTGTAAGTTTAGGAATATAATAATTTAAAGGAACTCAAAATAAGAATAATTAATATAAATCTAAATAAAAAACAACGATTATGAAAAAAGCTACCTTTCTAATGATCTTATTGATTACATCACTAGGATTTTCGCAAACCCCCAATCCTAATACACCAACAAACGCAGATGCAGATGTTGTTTCTGTATATGGTGACACCTATACAAGCATAGCTACAAATTATGATCCTAATTGGGGACAATCTGGACACACACAAGTAAATACTACTTTCAATCCTGGAGATGGATCTGCACTTTTAGCTTACCCTAATTTTAACTATCAAGGTACAGAAATTACTGCTGGAAACATATCTGCAATGGAGTTTTTACATGTTGAAATTTGGACCGCAGCAGATCCTGCAAATACAGACATCCAAATAACTCCAATTAACCAAGGAAGTGGAGCCGGAGAAACTCTTGTATCTATAGCATATACTTCAGGAACCTGGACTAGTGTAGATATTCCTAAATCCTCATTTACAAATATGACCTGGGATGATGTTTTTCAAATGAAATTTGCAGCAAATGGCGCAGGAAGCACTGTGCCTGTAGATATTTATTTAGACAATATTTACTTTTGGAAAGCACCAATTGTACCTGGGTCGGATGCAACTTTAAGTGATTTACAAGTGGATGCTTCAACCATTACTGGTTTCAGCCCTACAGTATTTAATTATACCGTTGATTTGCCAAATGGGACAACCGTTGTTCCTCAAATTACAACTGCAACATCAACAGATCCTTCTGCAACATCAGTAACAATAACTCAAGCACCTGCTATTCCTGGAGATGCCACCGTAGTGATTGTTTCTCAAAATGGTACAGTTACAGAAACATATACGGTTTCTTTTACTACAAGTGGTCCAGCGACTGCTGCACCAACACCACCTAACAGACCAGCAGCTGATGTTATTTCCCTTTTTAGTAATGCTTATACGGATATTACTGTTACCGAATGGTCTACTGTTTGGGATAGTGCAGATATTGAAGATGTACTAGTGGACGGAAACGACACTAAAAAAATTACATACGGTGATTTCTTAGGTGTTGACTTTTCTGCTAATTCATTTGATGCAACAGGATTTACTCATTGTCATATAGATTATTATGTAGATGAAGCACTTACTGGCGGCGAAGTTTTGCTTCCAAAATGGTCTAACCATACTGGAGGAGCTGGTGAAACTAATGCATTTATTTACACAGAAATTGTAACTGTTTCAGAAGGATGGGTTTCTTTCGATATCCCTTTATCTAGTTTTACAGCGCAAGGTGATGGAGGTACAGCTACAGATAATTTTTCTCAATTTATTCTTGGTACAGGAGCAAGTATTAACACGCTTTATATTGATAATATTTACTTACATAAAAACACAATACTAAGTACAAATGAATTTCAACTTTCAGATATAAAAGTTTATCCTAATCCTTCACAAGATGTTTGGAATATTAAAACAGAAAATATTGTACTAAAAACGATTGAAGTATTTGATATTTTAGGAAAGCGCGTTTTATTACTTAACCCTAACGCAATAGAAGCAACATTAGATGCTACAGCCCTAAATAGCGGCTTGTATTTTGCAAAACTACATTCAGATTCTGGAACAACAACATTAAAATTAGTAAAAGAATAATTCCCAAATAAAGGAACTAATTTAAAAGAGTATGCCTAATCTTACGGCATACTCTTTTTTTTATATATTTATATCCAAAACAAAAAAAATGATAACGCTTAAAGATTTAGCCGAAAAATTAAACGTTTCCATATCTACAGTTTCAAAGGCATTACATGACAACCCAGAGATTAGTATAGAAACTATAAAAAGGGTCAAAGAAGTTGCAGCACTTTACAATTACCAACCGAATAAAATAGCGCAAAGTCTAAAAGCCAATGCATCAAAAACCATTGGTGTTATTATTCCGAGTTTATTAAATCGGTTTTTTGCAAAAGCATTAAATGGTATTGAAAAAGAAGCTAGAGAAAAAGGATACCACATTATTACTTGCACCTCTAACGAACAATTAGACAAAGAAAAAGAATGCTTACAATTATTAAGTAATGGTAGTGTCGATGGTTTTATTGTTGCCGTTTCTGAAGAAACGCAAAAAGTAAAAGATTATTCACATTTTACAGCAACCCAATTAAGCAAAATACCAATTGTGATGTTTGATCGCGTTATTGCTGATTTTACATGTGACAAAGTAATAATAGATGATTTTGAAGAATCTAAAAATCTGACTTTAAAATTATTGGATCATGGTAAAAAAAACATCGCCTTTATTTCTTCCATCAATGATTTAAATGTAGGGAATTCAAGACTAGAAGGCTATAAAAGTGTAATGAAAGAAAAAACGAATACTTTATTTATTGACACGAAGAAAGACATACAAGAACAAATAAAAATCTTCCTATTAAACAACAAAAACGTAGATGCCGCAATTGCCGCAGATAATGTTTCTGGAACCATCTTAATTAGCGTAGCCAACCATTTAGGTTACGAAATACCAAAGGAATTATCTGTAATAGGTTTCGCAGATGAGCAAATTTCTAATCTTTCTGTTCCAAAACTTTCCTATTTAAATCAAAACGCACATCAAATAGGAAAAAGAGCCATGCAACTCCTACTAAATAGATTGGAGGATAAATCAAATACCACAAATTTTATAACAGAAAAAATCACGACAACTTTCGCAAAACAAGAATCCTTTTAGTTTTACCCATTTAAAATACCTTCAAAAGCCGTTCTAGATTCACTACCATAAATACCATCGATGGTAATACCGTTAGCGGTTTGAAAACTTACAAGAGCCGTTTCTGTTTTAGGACCAAAAACACCATCTGCATTTCCGGTTAGGTAATTTAGCTTCATCAGAATTTTTTGCAATAGTTTTACTTTGTCACTACTATCTCCTTTTCTTAAATAACCTGTCGGAATTTCTAAATCTTCCACAAGATCATCTGTCAAGCTTCTAAATTCAATAATTCTATCTAACGTAAAGGTTTGAATATTTACTTCATCCGCTTGATTTCCACCAAGACAATAAATAGACTTTCCGCTTTTAGTATACCCCAAAAAGAATCCAACATGACCAAAAAGACTATTAATATCATTTCGCCAGAAAACAACAACATCGCCGGGTTGTGGCCAATCGGTTTTTTTACCAACCTTTAACCAACTTCTAGCCATCGCACTATTAGACATTTCTAAATTAGCTTGTAAAGCTACCCAGTTTGCAAAAATACTACACCAAGCAACCTCATCATTACCAAAATCTAAACCAGTTGTTTCTTGGTATTCTAAAATACGTTCGTTGTGTGCAGAGCCACTAATTTCTTTTTGACCAAGTTCGCCAAATGCAATTTTTAAAGTATCACCTAACATAATTATAAAATTTTAAAACCTTATTATGCTATTAAAAGGAAGAGTCCTAAAAATAATAAAAAAACAGTTAACAAACTGATTTAAAATCTTTTATTTTAAAAAAGCAGCTTTTTTTTAA
>JAGPUY010000444.1 GCA_018067265.1 Oceanihabitans sp.
CATTCCTCTTCTGGTTATTATTGCATCTCCATTGGATACAATTTCATGATTAAATGTTACTGAAGATTCAGTCAAATCCGTAATTTCAGCTTGAACTTCTGGATAAGTAATACCAGACCATACTGGATTGCTATCTTCTGAAAGTCTTAAAAACTGTCCAGGTAATCCAACTGGAACCGTTAACCAATTGTCACCATTCCAATACAACATATCTCCAACATTAGCTCCTTCTACTTGCGGGTTCGCATTTCCCGAAGATTTTGCATATAAAGCATAAGGCACACTCAATAACTGGCTCGTTCCAACAATAGTGTAATTAGTTCCCCCTAATGGATCTATTTCCGATTTAATATAATACGGCCCAGTTTCCCAATTAATAGTAGCTATATCATCGGAAGTATTTCCTGAACCAATACTTAATGTTACTAATCCATTATCATTAGTGCTAACCGCATGTGTTTCTATATAAGTTACTGTTCCAGTTTCAGAACCTTGTAAGATACTTATTTGAATACCTACATTTTGATTTTGAACTAATGCTCCAGAAGCATCTCTAATTATGGATTGGTAACTCATCAATTCGGGAGCTTGTGAAAAAATAAGGATGCTATTAAAAAGCATAACGGAAAGCCAGAATATTTTTTTCATCTTTTATTTTTTTATGATTTTATAAGACTTAAAATCTCTATTATTTTGCGTAATATTCAAAATATAAAAAGCAGCACTTAGTTGGTCTAATGGAACCAAAGTCTTTAATTCGTTAATCTCTCCTTTTAAAAGTAACCTCCCAGAATTATCAAACAAACTATACCTTAAGTTTTCTACTTGTTTTGAAACAATATAAATGTTATTTGAAGTTGGATTAGGATATACTTGCAATGTAATTATTTGATTCTCATCGATGCTTAACTGTTGCACAATCTCAAAAGGAACTTGTGTTCCAGTAGAACTTGTTCCTCCAGGACCAGTTGCGCTTTTATAATGTATCAAACCTACGGAATAACTCGCCGTTCCGTTAGTAGTTGTATTATCTCCTCCTGAAGCCAAAACATTTTGCTGTGCAAAAGATGTATGCACAATCAAAAAAATAAGCAGTAATAATAATTTATTTTTCATAAACATAGCTTTGATTTCTCTTATTGAGTCAGCAATTTAATTGTTTTAATTGAAAAAATTCTGCTTTTTTATTGTTTTAAACCATCTACTTTCTAAAATTTGTAGTAAGTTTTTTATTTAATAACGACTTTGACACTTCTAAATAATACTAATCATGAAAATATTTGAATATCTCACAGGAAAAGAAGGAATGATGATTCTCGGACTAATTGTCTTAGTGATTTTTATTCTTAGAAAATGGAAAGAAAAACGCTATTTTAAGAGTGTTGAAAAACGAATTAAAAACAAAAAAACGAATTAAAAACCGCGTTCTTTTTGCAACTGTTCGTAGGCCTTTTGTATTTGTTTAAACTTTTCTTCGGCTCCCTTTCTATGTTCCTCTCCTAAATGCGCTACTTTATCTGGATGGTACTTTTTAGCCATAGTACGGTATGCCTTTTTAATTTCGACAACCGTTACCGTTTTTGTGATTTCTAAAATCTTATAGGCATTATCGCTACTGTTATAAAACATCGCTTTAATACTATTATAATCCCGAGAGCTTATTCCTAAATATCCCGCAATGGTAAAGATGGTACGTTCTTCATCTTCGGTAACCATTTCGTCTGCTTTGGCAATTCCGAAAAGAAAATGCATTAACTGTAAACGAGATGCATGATCCATCATTTGTTGTATCTGACTACAAACTTGACGTAATGGAACGGTTTGACTACTAATTCCCTTAAAGAGTTTAAATGCATTATTAGCTCTCTCTTTTCCATACATACTCACAAATTGATTACGTACAAAATCTAATTCACGTTGGTCTTGCACACCATCTGCTTTAATAACTACAGATGCTAAAATAAGCAAACTGACTTCAAAATCTCCAGAAGTAGTTTGCGCTCTTCGTTGTTGTTGACTTCTATAATTTGGTCTTTGTTGCGTACTTCCTCTTTCAGAATCTCCTTGACCAATAGTAAATCCTTTACCGGAAGATAATGAATCCACAAAACTACCTAGTGCCAAACCTATAATAGCACCAATTGGCCCTCCAAAAGACCATCCCAAAGATGCTCCAATCCATTTTCCGAAACTCATGTTTTTTATTTTTTAAAGTTCAAAGATACTACTTGTTAGTTATAATATGTATGGTTTTGTTACATAAGGCTTTTGTTACTTTGTGACCTATTTACTTAAAAGAAAGGAAAACCAGTATTGCAAAATGAAGTTGCACGCGTTAAGCCTGCCTGCCGGCAGGCAGGGATAGAAACGACATCCTTTTTTACTTTTTTGTAAAAAAGATATAGTGTATAGCCTGACACTTTGTAGCTCTAAGCGAAGAAGTGTAACGCCATACTAATTAAATTTCACTTAATAAGATTCCGTTTTACAACAGAATTAATTCGATTACGCCATTTTTATGCGTCATTCTGTCTTTAAAAATGGCTATCTCATTAAATTGCATGGTTTTTGATTATCTTTGCATATAAATAATTATTAAACATAAAATTACAAGATATGTACCCAGCAGAATTAGTAAAACCAATGCGTGAAGATTTAACGAACGTAGGTTTTGAAGAATTACATACAGTTGCCGATGTGGATGCTGCCATTGCAAAAGAAGGAACAACTTTAGTGGTTGTAAATTCGGTTTGTGGTTGTGCTGCAGCAAATGCAAGACCAGGAGCTAGAACAAGTTTACAAAACGCAAAAAAACCAGACCATATTGTAACGGTTTTTGCAGGTGTAGATAAAGACGCAGTTAATAAAGCGCGTGAATATATGATCCCTTTTCCTCCAAGCTCGCCATGTATGGCTTTGTTTAAAAACGGAGAATTAGTACATATGTTAGAGCGTCATCATATTGAAGGTAGACCTGCAGAAATGATTGCAGAAAATCTTATGGATGCGTATAACGAGCATTGCTAGTACCCTTTTAACTTTAAATGTTAAAGTTAGATTTAAACGCAAACTATTACAATTAAACCACGTTTTATAGACGTGGTTTTTTTATTTTTGAAGTATTGTATTTTAACAAAAAAAATGAGAAAACTTATAGCATATCCTTTATCTTGTATCTACTATCTTTTTTTCGGATTAGCATTGGTAGTGTTTCATCCAATACAATGGTTTTGTTTCAATGTGTTTGGATACAAAGCGCATAAAAATAGTGTAGATGCTTTACAGTTTTGCCTCATGCGATGTGTAAATATTTTAGGTTCTAGACATTCGTTTTACAACCCATATGATTTAGATACTTCACAACCTGTACTGATCGTTTCTAACCATCAAAGTATGGCTGATATTCCACCACTAATGTGGTATTTTAGAAAACATCATGTTAAATTTGTAAGCAAAAAGGAATTAGGAAAAGGTATTGCAAGTGTTTCTTATAACTTACGTCACGGAGGTTCTGTTTTAATAGACAGAAAAAACCCAAGACAATCTATTGTAGCCATTCGTAAGTTTGGAGATTATATAGAATCTACAAAAAGAGCGGCAGTTATTTTTCCGGAAGGCACAAGAAGTCGGGATGGAAAACCCAAACCTTTTCAAACAAAAGGTCTGGAAACCTTAATAAAATACATACCAAGCGCTATTATAATTCCGGTAACTATTAATAATTCTTGGAAAAATTTGCGCTATGGTAAGTTTCCTTTGGGGATAGGAAATCACTTAACTTTTACGGCACATAAACCGATTAAAAAAAGTGATTTTGAAACGCAAGAATTATTACTAGAGCATATTGAAACAACAATAAAAAACAGTATTAAACTATAAAATTATGTCCATAAAAAATGTAAGATTAGAAGTAATGTCGTTTTTAGAAAAAGACATAGATTCCTTAATTCAAAAATATTTAATTCCCGTAGATACCATTTGGCAACCATCTGATTTTTTACCAAATAGTGAAGGCGATAACTTTTTTGAAGAAGTAAAAGAAATTAGAGAGCTTTCTAAAGAATTGCCTTATGATTTTTGGGTAGTTTTAGTTGGTGATATGATCACAGAAGAAGCCTTACCAACCTATGAATCTTGGTTAATGGATGTGGAAGGTGTAGATCAAGTAGGAAGAAATGGGTGGTCTAAATGGGTAAGACACTGGACCGCAGAAGAAAACAGACATGGCGATGTGCTAAACAAATACCTCTATCTTTCTGGACGTGTAAATATGAAAGAAATTGAAAGAACCACACAGCATCTAATTGCCGATGGTTTTGATATTGGTACCGATAGAGATCCATATAAAAACTTTTTATATACTAGTTTTCAAGAACTAGCTACATATATTTCTCATAATAGAGTCGCAAAAATGGCGAAACAAAAAGGAAATAAACAGCTTTCTAAAATGTGTAAAATCATTTCTGGAGATGAAATGAGACACCATCATGCATACTGCGAATTTGTAGAGCGTATTTTCGCTGTAGACCCTAGTGAAATGATGCTTGCTTTTCAATATATGATGAAGCAAAAAATCACCATGCCTGCGCATTTTTTAAGAGAATCTGGAAATAAAATAAGTACTGCTTTTGAAGAGTTTTCAAATACAGCACAACGTATTGGTGTATACACCGCTGCAGATTATGTAGATATTTTAGAAAAACTTATTATCCGTTGGGAAATTGATAAGGTTTCCAATCTAACCGATGAAGCTGAAAAAGCTAGAGACTACCTAATGAAGCTTCCTTCTAGAATGCGTCGTATAGCAGAGCGTATGAAAGTTCCTGAAAATTCCTTCCAATTTAATTGGGTAGAACCTGCTAAATTATAGAAGTACATGCATGATGAAATCCTGATTGAAGCCACAAAAGCATTTGTAAAAGAAACCCTTAAAGATGCCGAAGGTGGCCACGATTGGTTTCATATTGAACGTGTATATAACAATACATTACTTATTGCTAAAAAGGAAAACGTAGATGTTTTCGTGGTTTCCTTAGCTGCCCTTTTACACGATATTGCAGATAGTAAATTTCATGATGGAGATGATACGGTTGGACCAAGAATAGCACGTGAATTTTTATGTAAAGAAAATGTATCTTCTGAAGTTATAGAACATGTTGTACACATTATTGCAAACATGTCTTTTAACAAATCTTTAGAAGGTGCATTGGCTTTTACTTCCAAAGAATTAGAAGTCGTGCAAGACGCAGACCGATTAGATGCCATTGGCGCTATTGGTATTGCTCGCTGTTTTAATTATGGCGGATTTAAAGACAGAGCACTTTACAATCCTGAAATTGCTCCCAATTTAAATATGAGCAAAGAAGAATACAAGAAATCTACTGCGCCAACGATTAATCATTTTTACGAAAAACTACTCTTGTTAAAAGACAAAATGAATACCAAAACTGGACAACAAATTGCCCAGGAAAGACATCTCTATATGGAAGATTTTTTAGTTCAATTTTATGCAGAATGGCATGGTGAAAAATAAGTTTTAATTCTCCTTAGCAATTTCTAATGCAGTAATCTTATACTCTAAAACACCTAAAGCTTCACCACTTTCTATGATCTGCTCTATAGTTAGGTTATTATGGGTATTCACAAAATCTAAAATTTCCTTCTTTTTAATACCGTAGTATTCTATTGTTTTATCAATTTTACTTTCCATACCTTTATTATTGAATGATTAATCGCATTTCACCTCTATACTTCGATGCACTTTTGCCAATCACTTCATTAAACACTTTATTAAAGTGTGAGAAGTTATTAAAACCACATTCAAAACAAATATCTGTAATACTACTTTGGCTTTCTGTCAATAGTTTTGTTGCATAAAATATACGACACTCATTAACAAACTGCGTGAACGTTTTTCCAGTTACCTTTTTAAAATATCTACAAAATGCAGGAACTGTTAAATTTACATGCGCAGCAATCTCATCTAAAGTAATATGCTCTTGGTAGTTTTTATTAACGTATTTAAAAATTTTATCAATCTTACTACTGTCTTGTGGTTGGGTTTCAAACATATAACCGTTTTCATTAAGCAAAACATAGTCTGTACTCAATGCTAATTGTTCTAATATCTCTAACAACTTGGTTACCCGTTTTATGCCTTCATATTTTGGTAACTTCTCTATTTTAGGACCAACAATTCTCTTTATTTCTGGCTTAAATAAAACACCTTTTTTCGCACGCTCTAGGAGCTGCAAGATATTTTTCATTTCTGGCAACTTATTAAACAAATCCCCCAAAAACTCCGGATGAAATTGTACCAATGTTTCTTTCCCCTTAGAAGTTAAACGATCTGTAAATCCATTATGCGGTAAATTAGATCCTATTAAAATTAACTGACTGTTATTAAAGTAAGAAAGATGATTACCAATGTGCCTTCTTCCTTTTCCTTTATTTACATACACTAATTCTAATTCGGGATGAAAATGCCAGAATGCTTCGCTTCTTTTTCGCTTTTTAGTTTTTTGAATAGCAGTAATAGAACTACCAAAATCTGGTGTAATCTTTTTAAATGTAGGTTTTATTTGCAAAACGTATTAAGGTATTAAATCTGACAACAAATTTACGAATAATATAAATCTTAGCATGTGTTAATTTAACACTATTATATGCTATTTTAACATATAACGTTTTCGTGTGCACTAATCAGGGTAAAATAACATATATAGTTGCAAAAATAGATGCTTTTTAAACTCGTCTTTGCCTATACCTTTGTCCACATAATAATTAAACCCAAATGGTTATGAAAAAATTCATACAAGAAACAAAAGCTTTAGTAATACACTTTATTACTTTACTAGTAACAGCAAACAAAGCGATCAACAAAGAACCAATTTAATTACGGTTGTTTTTATTAAAACAACTATTAGGAATACCATATAATAAGAAAAGATTATGAGAAAATTAATAAAAAACACGTTAGTATTAGTAGTATTATTTACTGCTTTACTGGCAAACGCAAATACACCTTTAAACTATTTAAAGGATGCAAGAAAAACAACCTTAACATTAAACGATGTTAAAAAAGGAGACATACTTCTAATTAAGAATGCGTATGACGTAGTTATGTACAAAGAAAAAATTAAAACTTCTGGTAACTATATCAAAGGATTTGATTTAACGGACTTACCAAAAGGGGATTACTTTTTTGAATTAAACAAAGACTCTGAAATTAAAATTATTCCTTTTTATGTTTCTAACAATTTAGTGGCATACAAAACAGGAAAGGAGTCTACCATTTTTAAACCTTCTATTAAAAGTATCAAAAACAAGGTATATATCTCTAAACTATCTTTAAACCAAAAGCCCTTAGAAATTAAAGTTTATTATGAAAACATAGATGGTGACGACTTTAATTTAATTTACTCGGAAACTATTATTAACGATTCTAAAAATATTGGTAGAGTATTAAGTTTAGATGGAAAACTAGATGGAAGATATAAGGTTGTTACAAAAACCGAAGGAAGAACGTTTGTTGATTATATACAGTTTTAGTTAGATTTATATAATACCTTCCGTTTTCAAAAAGCGAGCATTTATGCTTGCTTTTTTGTTTTATACACTTTCCGAAACCATTTAGATTCAATGCACGCAGCACTTTTAATCTATTATGTATATAAGTAAAACCATAAGAAGACTAGCAGCTGCTAAATCAGCAACCACCGAAACAAGCAATACCATGTATTTCAACAAGTTAAAGGTTAAAATAATACACATAACAGCAAAAATAGCTGTTTTTTAAACGCGTCTTTCCATATACCTTTGTCGATATAATCATTAAACCTATAAGATTATGAAAAAATTAATGAAAAACACCTTAGTAATAGTAGTAGTAGTATTTACTGCTTTACTAGCAAACGCAAATGCACCTTTAAACGATTTAAAGGATGCAAAAAGAACAACTTTAACATTAAACGATGTTAAAAAAGGAGACGAACTTATTATTAAGAATACACACGGCATTATTCTCTATAATGAGTCCATTCAAAATTATGGAGATTATACTAAAGGATTTGATTTAACGGAATTACCAAATGGAGATTACTTTTTTGAATTAAACAAAGCTATTAAAATCGTAATAATTCCTTTTCATGTTTCTAATAACATCGTTGCATTTAAAAAAGAAAAAGGAACTACCATCTTTAAACCTTATGTTAGAAATAAAAAGAATAAAGTTTATATCTCTAAATTATCTTTAGACCAAAAACCGTTAGCTATTAAGGTTTATTATGAAGGCATAGAAGGTAACGACTTTCATTTAATTTATACAGAAACCATTAATAACGATTCTAAGAATATAGGCAGAGTATTAAGTCTAGATGAAAAACGAGAAGGAAGATATAAGATTGTTACAGAAACAGAAGGACGAACCTTTGTGAACTTTATACATATCTAGTTGTATTTAAATGATTTAAACAAAAAAAAACGCAAGCATTTATGCTCGCATTTTTTTTGTTTACTTTCTATATTATAAAGATTACTTTCCAGGAAAATCTGCTTTACGTTTTTCTAAGAAAGCTGTCGTTCCTTCCTTAAAGTCTTCCGTTCCAAAGCATTTTCCAAATTGTTTTATTTCTACTTTATATCCATTTTTATCTGCTGCATAATTCGCATTAACAGCTTTAATAGCCTTCGCAATTGCAACAGAGGAGTTACGCATCATTTTACCAGCAATTTTTTCAGCCAATGGTATTAATTCTTCTTGTGTAGTTACGTGATTTACTAATCCGTAGTTTTTTGCTGTCTCTGCATCAATCATTCCAGCGGTCATTATCATTTCCATAGCACGACCTTTACCAACTAGTTGTGGTAAACGCTGTGTACCACCATAACCCGGAATTACACCAAGAGAAACTTCTGGTAATCCCATTTTAGCAGTATCACTTGCTATCCTGAAATGACAAGCCATCGCTAGTTCTAATCCACCTCCAAGCGCAAAACCATTAACGGCGGCTATAACTGGAGTTCCTAATTTTTCTACAAAATCAAATAATAATTCTTGTCCTTTGGCAGCAAGCTTCCCGCCATTATCGACACTAAAGTTTGCAAACTCACTAATATCTGCTCCTGCAACAAAAGCTTTTTCACCACTTCCTGTTAGAATAATAACTTTCGTGTTTTTGTCTTTATTTGCAGCTTTAAAACCTTCATGTAGTTCCTGAATAGTTTCTTTATTAAGCGCATTAAGCTTACTCGGTCTATTAATAGTAATGGTTGTTATTCCGTTTTGGGTTGCAGATAAGATGTTGTTGTATGACATAAAAAACGTTGTTTTTGCTCCCTTGAAAAAGAGAATTTTTATTATTAATTTCAATCCTTCCGTCCAATCTAGTGAAAAAAATCATGTTGCACACTTCCTTAAAAAAGGGAAGGAATTTAAAATATTTTTTCTATTTTTTCGGAAAAGTTACTGTAAAAGTGGTACCTACTCCTAATTGAGAGGTAAAGGTAATACTTCCTTTATAAGTTTCCATAATATTTTTAAC
The DNA here is from genome assembly GCA_018067265.1 of Oceanihabitans sp. Taxonomy (GTDB): domain Bacteria; phylum Bacteroidota; class Bacteroidia; order Flavobacteriales; family Flavobacteriaceae; genus Oceanihabitans. The sequence continues at coordinate 9,543 of JAGPUY010000444.1, forward strand.
CATTGCCAAACCTAATCCCATTCCGCTAGTTTTAGTTGTAAATTTCGGCTCAAATATTTTCAATTTATTCTCGTCGGTAATTCCATTACCATTATCGGAAACAGTAATTTTAATCACCTCATTTTCTTGCAATACCTTCACTATAATTTCTGGCTTTTTATCTTTAGGAATTGCTTGAATACCATTTTTAATTAAATTGGTAACCACTCGAATAAGTTGTGTTCTATCAAACTTGGCGATAATTTCTTCTCTATTAGAAGAAAATGCGATATAATCTTCATTAAAAATATCTAAAGAAAGATCTACAATTTCAACCACATTAAGCATTTCGTTTTTCTGTGCTGGCATTTTAGCAAAATTTGAAAATGCCGAAGCTATAGAACTCAGCGTATCTATTTGCTGAATTAATGTCTTGCTATATTCATCCAGTTTTTGATGTATATTTTCATCGGAAGGATCAAACTTACGCTGAAAACTCTGTACGGTCAATCGCATTGGCGTCAACGGATTTTTTATTTCATGCGCCACTTGCTTCGCCATCTCCCGCCAAGCCTGTTCCCGCTCACTAGTAGCCAAGTGTACCGCACTCTCTTCTAACTCATCAATCATACTATTGTACGACTTTACAAGTCCTGCAATTTCTACTGTTGCAGAGTCTATTTCAATTTTTTGATTACGTTTTTCTAACCGTGTCGCATTTATCTTATCACTTATGGTATTAAGCGATCGTGTAATGTATTTAGATAATACGTAAGCCAATCCTACCGCCATAAGCAGCATAAACAAATATGCAAAAGCGATTCGCTCTAAAAACTCATCCAGCTCTTTGGCTAAAAAATCATCATTTTCTAATAATGGTAAATTTAAAATAGCAATAGGTTTCGATTTATGGTCTTTTATATAGGTAAATGAAGATTGGTAGGTTTCCCCATTTACTTGTCTTTTTTGAACATATCTATGTTCCACCGTATTAGCCAAAGCATTTAAAACTTCTGCATTTAAACAGGTTTGAATAGATTCTTGCGTTAAAGTGGCAATAGAAGATTTTAAAAGCTGACCACTCAAATCATAAAGATTTATTGGTAAATCATGTACTGAAGCTATTTTATAAATTTCATCTTTAAAAATAAACGGAAGCTTCTCGGTTTTAACCTCAAAAGTCGTTTCTTGAATTACAAAATTAATATGCCTTTTTATATTAGCTTCTTTACGCTCTAATCTTTGTGTGTGGTAATCTATCGTTTCTTCTTTATTTTGATAAACGGCTACTGCTGTTATTAAAATAGATGCTAAAAACACCAAAAGAATCATGGCAATAAAAATACGAACACGTAAAGACAGTTTTTTTAATCTCATAGAAATGCCTGCATAAACAGGTATCTTAAATTAGTATTGTAATCGTCTAAATATAACAATAATCACACCAAATGCTTTTTAAGCACTACACAAAACCCAAAATCATCAAATTCTAATAAAAGCTTTTCGGAATTTAGTTTTTAGAGATCTACAATTGGTAATCTAGATTTAAGCTTCCGGATTCTTGTTACGTATATTTTTATAAATTTTAAAACCTAACATTAATACTACACCAAGAATAAAAATACCTAGTACTCCAAAAATCCAATTAAAAGCACTTTTTAATATGACTAGAAATACCACCGCAAACAGAATAAAGGTTGCTCCTTCATTCCATAAACGCATAAAGTTAGATGTTTTTTTAACCACATCCTTTTGCAATTGTTTATAAAACTGATGTGTTCTTAAATGATAGATAATTAGTAAAACTACAAAACCTAATTTTACATGCATCCAAGGTTGTTGTAACCAAACGGGTTGTAAAATCAGTAACCAAATAGCAAATCCTGTGGCTAAAATTGCAGATGGCCAAGTTATGATATTCCATAAACGCTTTGCCATTAACTTCAACTGCTTCCCAAGAATTTCTTTGTCTGGTGAAGGCTTATGAAATGCTTCAATTTGATATACAAACAGTCTAGGAATATAAAATAATCCTGCAAACCAAGTAATCACAAAGATGAGATGTAACGATTTTATGTAGTTATAATACTCCATAGATAATTACGATAAAACTCCTTTTTCAGACCAGTTATTCACCCATTTAGCAAGTAAAGAAACCCATGCATCATCATCATTTAAACAAGGAACAGTTGAAAAATCTTTTCCTCCCATTTCATGAAAAATTTCTTGACCTTCCATCGCAATCTCTTCTAAAGTTTCTAAGCAATCACTCACAAAAGCCGGTGTTACAATGGCCATATTTTTAACGCCTTGTTTTCCTAAACGCTCAATAGTTCTATCGGTATATGGTTGTAACCAAGGATCAAATCCTAATCTCGATTGAAAGGAAGTCGAAAAAGCTCCTTCTTTAAATCTTAATTTCTCTGCTACCAAACGGGTAACTTCTAGGCATTGGTGTCTGTAACAAAACTCGTGTGCTTTGCTTGGCGTTGCACAACAACTCCCGTCTATTTTACAATGTGATTTTGTAACGTCACTTTTTCTAATATGTCGTTCTGGAACACCATGATACGAAAATAATACGTGCTCATAGTTTACGGTTTTTAAATGCTTCGCAATGCTGTTGGATAACACTTCAATATAATCTGGCTTGTTGTAAAAAGCAGGAACAGATTCTATTTTTATATTCGGAAAAAACTTTTGACGTAGTTTTTCTGCTAAAACAGTAATCGTTTCTGTAGTTGCCATCGCGAATTGTGGATATAGCGGAAAAAGCAAAACTTCATCCACACCTTTATCTATTAATTCTTGAAGCCCTTTTTTAATGGTCATCGTTCCGTAACGCATAGCCAAAGCCACAGGCATTTCGGTCTCCTTTTGTAATTTTTTTTGTAGTCTTTCTGAAAGCACAATTAGCGGCGAACCTTCTTCCCACCATATTTTTTTATAGGCAGCAGCAGATGCTTTTGGTCGTGTATTTAAAATAATACCTTTTACTAAAGCTGTTCTTGCTAAAACAGGTATATCAATAACACGCTCATCCATTAAGAATTCTCCTAAATACTTTTTAACGTCTTTAGGTTCCGGACTTTCTGGTGAACCTAGATTTACTAATAATATTCCTTTACTCATTATCTTATAATTACCACAAAAGTGGAAAGTTTATTAATTTACAGATTGTATATATTTTTTCGGAGTTGTGCCATACTTCTTTTTAAAAGCAGCAATAAAATGACTAGAAGTACTATAACCTACTTTAAGCCCAACTTCGTTTACATTATGGTCTCCAGATTCTAATAATTTTCTAGCTACTTCCATTTTATAATCTAATAAAAAGCTAAATACGGAATCGCCATAAATTTGCTTGAATCCTTCTTTAAGCTTTTTTAAACTTAAAGCTATCTCATCTGCTAATTCTTGCAAACTTGGTGGTTCTGCCATTCTAGAGATAATAATATCTTTTGCTTTTCGTATTTTAATCACATTCGTTTCATCTACCAAAAAAGGACATTGTTCTACATTAGCATCTTCATTTCTATTAAAATATAAACTTAAAAGCTCGTAAGCCTTTCCTTTAAAATAAAGGTTTTTAATAGATTGGTTTAAATTGTAATGTATTAACTGATTTAAGACAATAGACATGGAAGGCGAAATTCTTCCGTCTTTATAATATTTTTTATCCTTATTATCATCGCTCAAAAACGTGATGTAATCTGCTTCCTGACTAAATAAACCATGAAATTTCTTAATAGAAATCAAAAGAGAAACCAACCAAGTATTTGCATCTACCTGTAAATGAATGGGTAAATCGCGTTGCGGATTATACAAAAGCAAGGAAGTTTCGTCTTGTATATTTAAAGTATAGCTTCCGTTATTAAACAAAAAAGCAGCTGCACCTTTAATACAAAAATGAAACTGAATAAAACTACTATCGATCTCTCGTTCTAGCGTTTCAACTAATTGACTTTCATTTTGGTAGCTTAGCACAAAAAAACCATCATCTACTTTTGTTTCATTAAAAGTACCTCTAGCGACATTTTTTAAAGTAGTATTCTCTTTCATTTTAAAATTCTTATTTAGAACAGTTCTAAACAATAGCATCAAAAAGGGTTGCTATTACTGCAAAAGTATGATATTTATCATATATTATTTAAAAATAGTACTAAAAAACCACAAACGACACTAAAAGTTCTTTTAGCGTTACTTTTATCCGCATAAGCATTCTATTTTTGTCTGGTAACATCCAAATCAGGTAATGGAGCAATACAATATTTCTAAAGGCAATTCATTTTACGCAATTGGTCTAAGCTACAAAAAAGCAGATGCCGAAATTCGTGGGCATTTTAGTTTAGACGCAACATCTAAAATAAAGCTACTCGAACAAGCAAAACAAGAAGGTGTAGAAAGCCTTGTGGTGACATCTACATGTAATCGAACCGAAATTTACGGTTTCGCACAACATCCTTTTCAACTTATAAAATTACTTTGTGACAATACAAAAGGTACTGTCGAAGAGTTTCAAAAAGTGGCATTTGTCTTAAAAAACAAAGATGCTATTTCACATATGTTTCGCGTTGGCTCCGGATTAGATAGCCAGATTTTAGGCGATTTCGAAATTATTGGTCAGTTAAAACATGCCGCTTCACAATCTAAAAAAGAAGGTTTATTAAATCACTTTTCAGAACGTTTAGTAAATGCGGTAATTCAAGCAAGCAAACGTATTAAAACAGAAACAAGCATTTCCACAGGAGCAACTTCTGTTTCCTATGCATCGGTACAATATATTTTAAATGAAGTGGAAAACATTTCACAAAAAAATATTCTGCTTTTCGGAACCGGAAAAATTGGTAGAAATACTTGCGAAAACCTAGTGAAACATTCGCAAAACGAACAAATCACGTTAATCAATAGAACCAAAGATAAAGCCGAAGCTATTGCTGGAAAATTCAACCTTGTAGTTAAAGATTACAGCAATTTACAAGAAGAAATTCATGCTTCCGATATCTTGATTGTTGCAACTGGTGCGCAAATGCCAACAGTAGATAAACATATCATACAAAACAAAAAACCGCTTTTAATTTTAGATTTATCAATTCCTAAAAACGTAAATGAAAATGTAAATGAACTAGAGAACATAACTTTAGTACATCTAGATCATTTATCTAAAATAACGGACGATACTTTAGAGAAACGCAAGCTCGATATTCCGCTAGCAGAACTAATTATTGAAGAAGTTAGAACCGAATTTAATGCTTGGTTAGAAACTAGAAAGTTTGCACCAACCATTAAAGCTTTAAAGCTAAAATTAAATGATTTTAAAGTTGCAGAATTAGATACGCAACGTAAAAAAATGAGCAATTTTAACGAAGAACAGGCGGAATTAATTAGCAATAATATCATTCAAAAAATAACAAATCATTTTGCACATCACTTAAAAGATGATGCCATATCTACAGACGAAAGTCTAGAACTCATAAAAAAAGTGTTTCAATTAGAAACATCCACAACAAATGTCTAAAACAATTAGAATTGGTACTCGCGATAGCGAACTTGCCCTATACCAAGCAAAAATCGTAAAAAGCCAATTAGAACATCTTGGTCACAAAGTAGTATTAGTTCCTGTAAAATCTACAGGAGATTTACAACTAAACAAGCCATTATACGAACTAGGAATAACTGGGATTTTCACTAAAACTCTAGATATTGCTATGCTTAATGGCGATATAGATATTGCAGTACATTCTTTAAAAGATGTACCAACACTTTTACCAAAAGGTATTGTACAAGCTGCCGTTTTAAAACGTGGTAACGTGCGTGATACTTTGGTATACAAAACTACAGAAGAATTTTTAGGTGCGCGCGAGGCCGTAATTGCAACAAGTAGTTTACGCAGAAAAGCACAGTGGCTAAATCGTTATCCAACACATACTATCGAAGATATTCGTGGGAATGTAAACACGCGTTTGCAAAAACTGGACGACACCGAACATTTTGATGCAGCCATTTTTGCTGCAGCAGGAATTGGTCGTTTAGAATTACGCCCAGAAACCGCTGTGAATTTAGAATGGATGATTCCAGCAGCAGGACAAGGAGCTATAATGATTGTTGCTTTAGAAGAAGACGAAGAAATAAGAACTATTTTAAACGAAATTAATGATGAAGAAACACAAACGTGTACACAAATTGAACGTGAGTTTTTAAATCGTTTAGAAGGTGGATGTTCTGCTCCAATTGGCGCATTATGTTACATAAAAGAAGAAGAAATACACTTTGATGGTGTTTTATTAAGTCCTAACGGAACTAAAAAAATAACCGTACAACGCGTAAAAACATTAGGGGAACATCATGATATGGCAGAATGGTGCGCAAACTATGTCATAGAAAAAGGCGGAAAACGCTTAATGGATTCCTTACAGGAATCTAGCAAACCAACGACCGTATATTCTACAAAATCACTTACCGAAGACCAACGTTTATTAGTAAACGAAAACTTAGGTGTAGAAAGTTCTGACTTTGTAAAAATTAGCACCAATAGATTAAAACCACAAGTGGTTAGAAACCCTATTCAAAATGTGGTGATTACAAGTAAAAATGCAGTAGAAGCATTACTTCAAAACTTTTCTGCAATCGAATTACAATTCCAAAATATTTACTGTGTTGGTCGTAGAACAAAACGTTTGGTAGAAAAACGTATTGGGGAAGTAAAACATACCGAACCTAATGCTAAAAAACTTGCGGAATATCTAGTGGACTTCATTGAAGGAACAGAAGTCACTTATTTCTGTAGTGATTTACGTTTAGATGCGCTTCCAACTATTTTAGAAGAAAACAATATTACGGTCAACGAAATAGAAGCATACCAAACCAAATTAGATGCCGTAAAACTGAAAGACACTGTAGAAGCCATTCTATTTTATAGTCCGTCAACAGTACAAAGTTTTAAGCAAGAAAATAACGTTACAGAAAATATGATTGCTTTTTGCATTGGAGAAACTACTGCACATGAAGCAAAAAAACACTTTAAAGATATACGGATTGCTAAGGTTCCTACAGTAGAAAGTGTGATCCAATTGGTAAACGAACATTATATTTAATAGCTGCTGGCCATTGGCTCTTAGCTATTAGAACTACTGTTGAATCAAAAGCTAAAGGCTAACAGCTAAAAGCGAAACCATGAGGAATTATAAGCATCTAAAAATTTGGGAGCAAGGAATTGAACTAGTAAAACAAATATATGCTTTATCAGCGCATTTACCAGCAACTGAAAAATTTGGTTTAACCTCTCAGATAACAAGAGCTGCAGTTTCAATTCCTTCAAATATAGCAGAAGGTTGCAGTAGAAATAGTGAGATGGAATTCAAACGGTTTTTGGAAATTGCAATGGGTTCTCTTTTTGAAGTAGATACACAACTAATAATTATACAAGAACTAAACTTTATAAAATCAGAAGATTTAAAATCCATTTTTGAACTTATAGAAACAGAAGGCAAAATGATAAATGGATTAATAAACACAATTAAAAATAGTTAAAGACCAAAGCTAAAAGCTAAGGGTTAACAGCTAAAAGCCAGTTATGAAAAACGATTTATTTTTAAGAGCATTAAAAGGAGAAATAGTAGAACGTCCACCAGTTTGGATGATGCGTCAAGCAGGTCGTTATCTTCCAGAATTCATGGAGATAAAAGCAAAATATGATTTCTTTACACGTTGTCAAACACCAGAATTAGCAAGTGAAATTACCGTACAACCAATTCGTAGATTCGGAATGGATGCTGCTATTTTATTCTGCGATATTTTAGTAATTCCACAGGCAATGAATATTGAGGTACAAATGAAACCAAACTTTGGTCCATATTTACCAAATCCTATTCGCTCACAAAAAGATGTCGATAACGTAATCGTTCCAGATGTAAAAGAAGCCTTAAGCTACGTTTACGATGCGATTAAAATGACCAAAGAAAAACTTAACGACGATATTCCCTTAATTGGTTTTGCTGGATCTCCATGGACTATCCTTTGTTATTGCGTACAAGGACAAGGAAGTAAAAACTTTGACAAAGCCAAAGAATTTTGCTTTACCAATCCGGTTGCTGCACATCAATTATTACAAAAAATAACAGATACCACTATCGCTTACTTAAAAGAAAAAGTAAAAGCAGGTGTTAACGCGGTTCAAGTATTCGATTCTTGGGGAGGCATGCTTTCTCCTGTAGATTATCAAGAGTTTTCTTGGCAATATATTCAGCAAATTATCGATGCCTTAAAAGACGAAACTCCAGTTATCGCTTTTGGTAAAGGATGTTGGTTTGCTCTTGACGAAATGGCTAAATCTGGTGCTGCAGCTTTAGGTGTAGACTGGACGTGTTCCGCAAGAAATGCGCGTTATTTAACTGGTGGAAACATTACGCTTCAAGGTAATTTTGATCCAACACGTTTATTTTCGCCTCCTGCAGAAATCAAGAAAATGGTACACCAAATGATTAATGAATTTGGTAAAGACAAGTATATTGTAAATCTAGGTCATGGTATTTTACCAAACATTCCATTAGAAAATGCCAAAGCTTTTATTGATGCAGTAAAAGAGTATAAAGCATAAAATAATTTGGGCGTTACCTACTTTTTTTAGTAACATATAGTTGCTAATTGCTACTTATAGCTATAAAAAAAGTAGGTCGCGCTTTCCGCAGTCGCTTTTCATTTGCTTTTAATAGCAAAAAAAAGAGCTTCAACAAATGCTTCAATCGCTAACGCAAGGCTTGGTTTTAAAACCAATTTAATTTTAAAATAGTGTATTATTAATTTGGATTATTTTTTAATCAAATGAGATAGAAAATCAAAGCATATCCTTAGTTACGGTTTTATTTTATATTGAAATATGGATGAAAAAGAAACAAATTATATAGACTGTTTTACGGTTAAATTGGTTTAAGAAGAAAACTATGGTTAAAAACATTCTAAAAGGCTTAAAAGCATACGCAAACAGTTTCGCATTAATTTCGAAATTAAAACTTTGGAAATTCTTTTTCATACCCATAATTATCAGCTTAGTAACCGCAACTATAATAGGTATTACCGCTTATGGTTTATCCGATATCGTTGGTAATTTCATCGCAAAAATTTGGTTTTGGGAATGGGGAAAAGAAACCTTCACCTCTATTTCTACATTCATCGGTGGAATTACCGTTTTAGCAATTGGATTAATCGTTTATAAACACATCATCATGGCACTTTCTGCGCCATTTATGAGTCCAGTTTCCGAGAAAATTGAAGCACATCTCACAGGAATAGAAAACCATAGCCATCGTAAGACTTCCTTTAAAGAACAGTTATGGCGAGGAATACGTATCAACATTCGAAACCTAGGAAAAGAACTCTTGTTTACCATCCCATTACTAGTCCTTAAGTTTATTCCTGTAGTCAATATATTCTCCACCGTTTTATTGCTTTTATTACAAGCATACTACGCAGGTTTTGGTAATATGGACTATACTTTAGAAAGACATTTTAATTATAAAGAAAGCATTCAGTTTATTAGAAAAAATAGAGGGATTGCCATAGGAAATGGGATCGTTTTTATGCTCTTTTTATTAATTCCGGTACTAGGTGTAATTTTGGTTTTACCGCTTAGTGTTACTGCCGCTTCTATAAGTACAGTGAAACTCTTAAAACCAGAAACAGAAACTTTAAACTAATGATTTTATACTTTGACGACTTCGAAATTAATCCTATCCATAGTGGAGACGCTTGGAAGCTTTGTGATTTCATGGTCGCGAATGAAGATCGGTTTAAACGCTATTTCCCAGGAACTTTAGCCGAAAATGCAGCACCGACATTATCCCAATTATTTGTAGAAAAAAAGCAGAAACAATTCGAGAAGAAAGAAGAATTCTTATTCACTTTAAAGCATTCTAAAACTAGAGAATTAGCAGGAATAATCTATATTAAAGAACTAGATCACACGATAAAACAAGGGGAATTTGCTTATTGCATAGGCTATCCTTTTAAAGGAAAAAAAATAATTACCAATGCGGTAAAATTATTATCCGAATACGCATTTACGCATTTGGATTTAGAATCGCTTCAAATCATAGCACATAAAGACAATTTACCGAGTGTAAACGTGGCTTTAAACAATGGCTTTGTTTGGCAAAAAACCTTAGAGAAAGAATTCACGCCAACTAATGAAAGTCCGCTAGACATGGAGTTATATGAATTATACAGACCTAGCAGGTTTTAAAAATCCGACTGGTTTCCATGGAATAAATATGAAGTTAGACCTGCGAGGTTTTAAAAACCTTGTAGGTCTAAATCACAACAAACCTAGCAGGTTTCAAAAAACCTAGCAGGTCTATATTCTAATTAATAAAACAATGGAATTACTAAAAAAAGAAAATTACTACCATGTTTATAATCGAGGAATAAATAGTGAAACTATTTTTCACGATGAAGAGAACATGACTTATTTTCTAAAATTAGTAACTAAATATTTAAGTTCAAAAGTTAATATTCTGGCTTATTGCCTATTAAACAATCATTTTCATTTTGCTATTGAAGTGACTTCGGAAACCAAAGTTGTTAACCAAGCATTTTCAAATTTGTTTAATGCTTATACTAAAGCATTTAATAAGCAAAACTCTAGAACTGGAGCTTTGTTGGAAAGACCTTTTAAAAGGAAACTAATTAATAACGAAGAATATTTAAAGCAACTCATTTTATATATTCATAAGAATCCTGAAAACCATAATATTGCTAAAGATTTTAAAACTTATGAGTTTTCATCTTATAAATCATTTATATCTAAAGATGTGACGTTAATTAGTCACAAAAAACCATATATCATTGCCCTTTTTAATGATTTAAATAACTTTATGGAAACACATACTAATAATAATTCCAACGATCTTAATATGGAACATGACGATGACGATTCTAGACCTGCTAGGTTTGAAAAACCTGCTAGGTCGTCAATGAAAGATACATTTTTCAAATACATACATCAATTACAAGAC
>JAGPUY010000447.1 GCA_018067265.1 Oceanihabitans sp.
TTCTTGGTTGGGTTGGAGATATTACAACGATAAACACATGGATTGCTGCCAACACGGCATATCAAAGTTTATCCTTAGAACTTATTCTGGGTTATATATTTGCGCCTTTAATGTGGCTAATAGGTGTTGCTACCGTAGATATGACTTTAATGGGACAACTTTTAGGTATCAAATTAGCAGCAAGTGAATTTGTAGGATATATACAATTAGTAGACTTAAAAGATGTAGCAAGCGCAACCCATTTAACCTATAACAAGTCCATTATCATGGCGACCTATATGTTATGTGGTTTTGCAAACTTTGCTTCTATCGGAATACAAATTGGAGGTATTGGCTCTATTGCTCCGGGACAACGTAAAACATTATCCGAATTAGGTATGAAAGCCTTAATTGGAGGTACTATTGCATCGCTTATGTCTGCAACGATTGCAGGGATGATAATAGGCTAGTGGCGCATCGTCACAGATAAATTATTAATAACGGTTCGCAAAAAACGTTAATAACTTTTAATATAAATAAGAGCTTCAATTCATTAGAGTTGAAGCTTTTTCATATTTTTAATCGCTGATATATTTTGTCATGCGGAGCGCAGTCGGAATATCTATTTTTAAAGATTACATACTGCTAGTAAAATCAAGTTTAATTTAATGAGATTCCCACTTTCGTGGGAAATACTATGAAACAATATTTAGATCTAGTACAACACGTTTTAGATAACGGAAACGAAAAAGGAGATAGAACAGGAACCGGAACAAAAAGTGTATTTGGTCACCAAATGCGTTTTGATTTGAGCGAAGGTTTCCCAATGGTTACTACTAAAAAACTACACTTAAAATCTATAATTTACGAACTACTTTGGTTTTTAAAAGGCGATACCAATATTAATTACCTTACCGAAAACGGGGTGAAAATATGGAATAGTTGGGCAGACGAAAATGGGGACTTAGGTCCTGTTTACGGACATCAATGGCGTAACTGGAATGATGATGAAATCGATCAAATTAAAGAAGTCATTCACGCTTTAAAGACGAATCCGAATAGTAGAAGAATGTTAGTTTCTGCTTGGAATCCTTCGGTTTTACCAGACAATTCTAAAACCTTTAGTGAAAACGTTGCCAATGGTAAAGCTGCGCTTCCTCCTTGTCACGCTTTCTTTCAGTTTTATGTAGCAGATGGCAAATTATCTTGTCAACTATACCAACGTAGTGCAGATATCTTCTTAGGGGTTCCATTTAACATTGCATCCTATGCATTATTCACCATGATGATGGCGCAAGTTTGTGGTTACCAAGCAGGAGATTTTATTCACACTTTTGGTGATGCACATATTTATAGCAACCATATCAAGCAATTAGAATTACAATTATCTCGCGAAACTAGAACGCTTCCTAAAATGAAAATCAATCCAGATGTAAAAGATATTTTCGACTTTACTTTTGATGATTTTACACTAGAAGATTATAATCCGCATCCACATATTAAAGGCGCAGTTGCTGTTTAATTTTTAAAAGTCCCAAATGAAATACTTATACCTTTTTGTATGCTTACTATTTACTGTAACCTCTTTTTCACAAGACAATTCTACGACAAAGACAGAAGTCACAGAAGCATCTAACGAAGTCCCATTTCAAGTAATTGAAAAGGTGCCCATTTATTCTGGTTGTGATGAAAACATGGGAAATCAAGCGCTTAAAGAATGTATGGGATCTCAAATAGCGACTTTGGTTAATAAACACTTTAATACAAAACTAGCACAATCCCTTAAACTTTCTCCTGGTAAACATAGAATTAGTGTACAGTTCAAAGTAGATAAAGAAGGTAATGTTGTTGGTGTTAGAGCAAAAGCTCCGCATCCAACACTAGAAAAAGAAGCCATTCGGGTAACCAAATTAATACCGCAATTAGATAAACCAGGTTATCAAAAAGGTAAACCGGTTATTGTACCTTATGGATTTCCAATAAGTTTTATAGTAGATGATGGGCCCAAAGCTTCCACTACTTCTTCCCCAGAAGAAAAAACAAATAAAATAGACAGCTATCCTATATACAGAAGTTGTAGTGAAAATCTAGATTATCAAGGCACAAAAATTTGTACTAAGGAAAAAATAATAGACTTTATTAAACTAGGTTTTAATTATGAATTAGCAGACAAGTTATTTCCGCTAGACAAGTCTACACAGTTTTTAGTAGAATTTACTATTGATGAAAAAGGAAAGACTAAAAATATCACTGCCAAAGCACATAAAAAAGAAATTGCTGCAGAAGCGATCAAGCTTGTCAAACGACTTCCAAAAATGAAAAAGCCCGGCTATTTAAATGGCGAACCAGTCCCGGTTCCGTTTCGAATTTTAATGACTATTTATTTTTAATAGCTTCCGTTTACCAAAAAATATATAACAAAAAAAGGTGTGTTTCCATTAAGAATACACCTTTTCTGTTTTACTATTTATGTATTACAAATTTATCACACTATTGTCTGATGCTGCAAACTCATTCCAAACAAAAGCATCTGCTTGTTCCTCGTTTTGCCATTGTCCGTCAACAACATATTTAAATTCGTAAGAACTGCCACTTTCTAAGTTTACTGTTCCTTTAAATGTTCCGTTTTTTAATTTTTGTAAAGGTTCTGCTTTTGCATCCCAATTGTTCCAATTCCCTACCACTAAAACTTCATTTGCTTCTTTAGCAGGAACTGTAAATGTTACTTTACAAACTGGCTTACTTTTTAAAAATTGTTTCTTAATTGCCATAATATTATTGTTTTAACTACTTCAAAATTAAATAAGAAAGTTAGAGGTATCAAAAAAATAAATAAGTAATTTTGAATTATTATTCTATTACTAAAAATCATTCTTTAAAAATATTTATTTCCTATAAAATTAACTCGTATTTAAAGAAATCAATAATTAGTATATGGATATAAAATACTGAAAATCAAACGAAAACGTTTTCGGAAACCTAAAAAATAATTAAGTAACTTTACTTTATAAACGTAACAAATATGTTTGGTAAAAAGAAAAACAAACCACAAATAGACCAAGAGCAATTACAGCTGATACAAAATGCGCAACGCAGAATAAAACAGAAAAAACGTTTTTACTCGCATGGGATTGTTTTTGCTGTTTTCGGATTAATACTATACACACTTAATGTTGGACTAAACCTAGGAAATGCCTTTACGCTAGGAACACTTCCGTGGTCTGTTGTAATCATCGCAGTTTGGTTTGTCATCCTATTTTGGCATTTTTTAAATGTGTTTTTATTTCAAACCTTTATGGGAAAAGAATGGGAAGAAAAACAACTAGAAAAACTAGTAAGTAAGCAACAAGCTCGTATTGAAAAATTAAAAATTAATCTTAAAAAAGAAGCGCCACATATTGCAGAAACAGAAATCTACAATGAAAATTTAGCCGCTAAAAAACAAGTCTTAACTATTATTGTTGCTGCTGGAGAAAACGATGCTATTGGTAAAGACAATCAGCTTATCTGGCATTTACGGGACGACTTAGTGCGCTTTAAAGCACTTACTTCTGGACACCACATTATCATGGGAAGAAAAACATTTGAAAGTTTCCCGAAACCATTACCAAACAGAACGCATGTGGTAATCTCTAGACAAGCAGATTACCAAGTACCAGAAGGTGTAATTGTAGTAAATTCTTTAGAAAAAGCAATTGCAATCTCTAAAAGCGATAGTAGCCCTTTTATTATTGGTGGTGGCGAAATTTACAAACAAGCCATGCCTTTAGTCGATAAGATTGAAATTACTCGTGTTCATGAAGAATTTGACGCCGATACTTTCTTTCCGAAAATCGATACTAAAATCTGGAACAAAACCAACGACAAGTATCATGTAAAAGATGAAAACCATAAGTATGAGTTTTCGTTTTTGACCTATGAGAAGAAATAGATTACCTTGACTTCGTATAATTACTTATAACCGTTTTACAAAAAATGATTGAAAAACTTCAAAACAGCGATATAGAAATATCTAAAAAAATACGTTCTGTTTTTCAATCGTCCTATAAAGTAGAAGCTGAATTATTAAACGCAGTCGATTTTCCGCCTTTAAAAAGAACGCTTGAAAACTATGTACACAGCACTACTGCCTTTTTCGGGTATATAAAAAACAAAGAACTAGCAGGCGTAATTGAAATTAATTCTACTGCGGATTTTACTTCTATTAATAGTTTAGTGGTAGATCCAAAATTTTTCAGGCAAGGAGTCGCGAAAAAACTGATGGAATTTGTTTTTAACACTTTTGATTCTGAACTTTTAATTGTAGAAACCGGACTAGAAAACGGACCAGCAATCGCTCTCTATGAAAAATTTGGTTTTAAAGAAGTGAAACAATGGGATACCGATCACGGCGTTAGAAAAATAAAAATGGAGCATAAACGAGGTAACTAATCGATACCTATTTAATGTTGTATTGGTGCTAATTTGTTTAATAGAGCAGACACAAAACCCAAATCAATTTCATCTAATAATCTTTTATCAAGCGGCCACAAACCGAATCCAATAAACAGAATCAACTTTTTAGTCTTTATTTAACAAGTAAAACATACCGACTAGTATTTTTTTGATATATCTTTGTAATATGCAACAAGAATTAAAATCGGAACTTACAAAGCAAAACATTCTAAACGAATCGTTTAAACTGTTTTATGAAAACGGTTTTAAAACTACGAGTGTAGATAAAATAATGAAAGCGACCAAACTTACTAAAGGCGCTTTTTATCACCACTACAAAAACAAAAAGGAACTTGGTCTTGCCGTAATTAGTTTAAAACTAGAAAAAAGAGTTTGTGAAGGAATGATTCTTCCTTTATATAAACCTGGCAATACCTTAGAAATTTTGGAAGCAACTTTTGTAAAACGCTTAAAGTCTTTTCCTGTATATGATAAGCAACACGGTTGCCCAATGAATAATTTTATAAATGAAATTGGAGATCTCGAAATCGCATATCAAATGGCGTTACGAAGTATTATTGAAGAATGGAAAACAGCATTAATAAATCTAATAGATCGAGGTAAAACGGAAAAAACAATTAATGAAAGCATCTCTAGTACAGCCGTAGCTGTTTATCTAATTAGTGCTTTTGAAGGCATTCGCGGCATTAGAAAACTCTATGATAATGATGC
>JAGPUY010000461.1 GCA_018067265.1 Oceanihabitans sp.
AAAAGCTGGTGGGAAAATGGTGTTTTAGCAGGCTTTTCTTATTACAAAAATGGTATTAAACAAGGCGAGAATAAAAAATGGTATGCTACAGGGCAATTGGCGAAACTTCAAAACCTTGTGGATGGAAAAGAAAATGGTTTGCAACAAGCGTGGCTTGAAAATGGTAAGATTTATGTAAATTATGAAGCAAAGAATGGTCGAATTTTTGGAATGCGACGTGCAACTTCTTGTTATAGGTTGGAAAATGAAGTAGTAATCAGAAAAAAGAAATAATATAATGAAATACCTATCAATTCTATGCATATTAATAGCTTTTAGCTGTAATAAACAAGTTAAAAAAGAAGCCCTAAAAGTTGTTGAAACCAGCAGAGTCGATTACTTGCCATATTATAATGAAGAATCTTTTACTCCAAAATGGATAACTCCTAACACGGCAGAAGAAAAAGCCTTTCATAAAATCCCAGATTTTTCATTAACGAATCAATTGGGAGAAACGATTACACAAAATACTTTTGAAAATAAAATTTATATAACAGATTTCTTCTTTACAAGTTGTCCAGGTATTTGTAAGAAAATGACGAATAATATGTCTAAAATACAAGAAGAGTTTAAAGACGATAAAGAGGTTTTATTATTATCCCATTCTGTAATGCCATCTACAGATTCTGTTTCGGTTTTAAAAACCTATGCGAAAACCTATGCAATTATAGATGATAAATGGCATTTGGTTACAGGAGATAAAAATGAAATTTATACGTTGGGAAGAGATCACTATTTTGTAGAAAACGATTTAGGGGAAACTAAAAGTATAGATGATTTTTTACATACCGAAAACTTTCTGCTAATAGATAAAAATAAGCATATACGAGGAATCTATAATGGCTTAAATAGAGCTTCTATAAATCAGTTAATTACAGATATTAAATCGCTTAAAACCGAATAAAAGGTAATTAATTTGTAATTACATATTTTAAAAGCCGACTAATCTTTATCTTAGATCATTAAATTCTATGTATAAATGATTAAAAAATCACCCTATATATTATCACTCTTTTTATTTATTAGTTCTTGTGCTACTTTTAAAGCGCAATACGATACTAAAATAGTAAAAACCAATTTCCCCGATAAAGAAATTGAACATTCGTTCTATTTAATTGGAGATGGTGGAAATTCACCAATTGGCGAATCTTCAAAAACAATCCAAGCTTTTAAAATGGAATTGTCTAAAGCTACTAAAAATAGTACGGCCATTTTTCTTGGAGATAATATCTATCCAAAAGGATTACCAAAAAAGGAAAGTGAAGATAGAGCATTTGCAGAACATCAATTAAATATGCAAACGCAAACTACAGCAGATTTTAAAGGAAAGACCATTTTTGTTCCTGGAAATCACGATTGGTATAGTAACGGACTTAAAGGATTAAAACGCCAAGAAAAGTACATTGAAAATATTTTAGGTAAAGACACTTTTTTACCAGAAAATGGCTGCCCAATAGAAAAAGTACACGTTTCTGATGATGTCGAATTAATACTTATTGATACACAATGGTTTGTTACCAATTGGGATAATCATCCAACTATTAATGACGATTGTGAGATTAAAACAAGAGCACTTTTTTTTGATGAATACAGCAGTTTAATAAAAAAAGCTAGAGGTAAAACAACTATCGTAGCATTACACCATCCTATGTATACTAATGGTTTACATGGCGGACAATATGATTTTAAAAGTCATATGACACCTTTTCCTATTTTAGGATCTCTTAAAAATCTATTGCGAATTACAACAGGAGTTTCAAATGCAGATATACAAAACCAACGCTATAATGAACTAAGAAAACGACTGATAACCATTTCACAAGAAAATAGTAAAATCGTTTTTGTATCCGGTCATGAGCATAATTTACAATATTTGGTAGAAGATAATTTACGTCAAATAGTAAGTGGTTCTGGTTCTAAAGTTACCGCTACTAGAAATGTGGGAGGCGGTCAGTTTTCTTACGGAACTCCAGGATATGCGAGATTAGATGTGTTTAAAGATGGTTCGTCGTATGTGCGTTTTTATTCCGTAGAAGATGATAAAATTGTTTATGAAACCGAAGTACTAAAGCCGGATGCCGATAAAACAAATACCATCTACCCGAAAACGTTTCCGAAAACAATGACTTCTTCCATTTATACCGAAGAAGAAACAGATAAATCTGGTCTAACAAAATTCCTTTGGGGAAAAAGATATAGAAGTACCTACAGCACAAATGTTACCGTACCAACAGTTAATTTAGATACTCTTTTTGGAGGTGTAACTATAGGAAGAAAAGGAGGAGGAACACAATCTAAATCCTTACGTCTTATTACTAAAGATGGAAAAAAAGAATACGTAATGCGTGCCGTACGTAAGCAAGGTACACAGTATTTACAAGCAGCTTTTTTTAAAGATCAATATTTGGATGGAAATTTTGACGATACCGCTGCCGAAGATTTAATTTTGGATGTATTTACAGGTTCTCATCCTTATGCGCTTCTTACCGTTGGTGATTTATCAGATGCTGCAGGTATTTATCACTTAAACCCTAAATTATATTACGTACCAAAGCAAAATGCTTTAGGAGATTTTAATAGGCAATTTGGAGATGAATTATATATGATTGAAGAACATGCTTCTGATGGCCACGGAGATCAAGCGAGTTTCGGATTTTCTAATACGGTTTTAAGTACAACCGATGTGATGAAAAAACTGCATAAAGATGAAGATTTGGTCTTAGATGAAGCGGCTTATATTAGAGCAAGGTTATTTGATATGTTAATTGGGGATTGGGACAGACACCAAGATCAATGGCGTTGGTTAGAGTTTAAAGAAAATGGTAAAAAAGTGTACAGACCTTTACCAAGAGATAGAGATCAGGTTTTTTCTATTATGTCTGATGGAGCGATGCTTACATCTGCTGTTACAATTATACCAACTGCTAGATTGTTACGAAAATATGAGGATGATTTAGTAGATGTTAAAGGGGTAAATGTAGAACCTTATCCATTAGATATGGAGTTTATTATGCAGTCGGATAAAGGCGTTTGGGACGCACAAGTAAGAGCCATTCAAGAAGGAATTACCGATGCAGTTATAGATAAAGCTTTTTTAAATTTCCCAGCAGAAGTTAGAGGAGAAGTAACCGATAAAATTAAAGAAACGCTAAAAGCACGTCGCGCTAATCTTCAAAAAATATCCGATAGATATTACGACTTGGTTAATAAATTCGCAGTTGTAAAAGGTACTAATAAAGACGATTGGTTTGATGTGGAGCGTTTACCTAACGGAAAAACGAAGGTTACCGCCTATAGAATTAAAGGAGGAGAAAAAGCAGATATTTTTCATGAATGCATTTATGATAATGAGCAAACTAAAGAGGTATGGATTTATGCCTTAGATGATGAGGATACTTTTCATGTATTTGGAAAGGATACCAAAAACCAAATGCGCGTGCGTTTAATTGGCGGACAGAATAACGATGTATATAATATAAAAGAAGGAAAACGGATTACGTATTACGATTATAAATCTAAAAAAAACACCATTATTACTAATAACGGACATCAAAAATTCACCGACGATTACGAAACGAATGTGTACGATTACAAGAAATTAAAAAACAATATAAATCAATTTATACCAACGCTTGGTTCTAATCCAGATGATGGCTTGAAAATTGGTGTTTCTAATACCTATACGGTGTATGGTTTTGAACGCAATCCTTTTACTTCACAACATACACTTTCTGCTGCTTATTATTTTGCAACCAATGGTTTCGAATTAGATTATAAAGGAGAATTTGCCAACGTATTTAAAGGATTGAATTTCGGATTAGACCTTCATTTTAATAGTCCGAATTACGCTATAAACTTCTTTGATTATGGGAACTCTACTCCAAATTTTGAGGCAGAGGATGATATGGTTAGTTTGGATTATAACCGAGTAAAAATAAGAACATTTTTTGCAATGCCATCTTTAGTATGGCGCGGACAATTAGGAGGTTATTTTAAAGTTGGTGTTTTATTTGAAAACAATGAAGTGGAAAGAACTAACGGACGATTTATCAATTCATTTATAGGAGATGGAAACGAAGTAAGTGATACTTTTTATGGTGCAGATGCTGCGTATTCTTTTCAAAATAAAGATAATGAAGCTTTTCCAACTTTAGGAATGCAATTTGGTTTACAAGTTGGGTTTAAAAATAATATAGATTCTAATAAAGGGTTTGGATATATCATTCCAGAATTAGGGTTTGATTATAAACTAATTCCAAGTGGTAAATTGGTTTTAGCAACCAACTTTAGCGGACATTTTAATTTAGGAGATAATTTTGAGTTTTACCAAGCTGCAACTTTAGGAGCAAATACAGGTTTACGTGGGTATAGAAACGAACGTTTTACAGGGAAAAGCGCATTTGTACAAAGTACAGATCTTCGACTTAACTTCTTAAGTCTTAAAACCAACTTATTACCAATAAGCCTTGGTGTTTATGGTGGTGCCGATTATGGGCGTATTTGGGTAGATAATGATTTGGTAGCAAATAGTTCTTATAATAAAGATAGTTGGAATACCTCTTTTGGTGGAGGTGTTTTTATGACTATGGTAGATATGTTTACTGCAAATGTATCTGCATTTAATAGTGAGGATGGGATGCGTTTCGCTTTTAAATTAGGTTTCGGATTTTAATAGGTTTACAACTCTTTAACTCGCACAGGTATTGCGCTTTAACAGCATATATTCTCCCTTGTTTTTAAATTCACGGATAGAAGTTCCTGCGTAGCGTTTAAACGTTTTAGATAAATGACTAACGTCGGTAAAACCTAATTCATCTGCAATTTGTGTTAGTGTGAAATCCGAATTTAACAAACGTATTTCTACTAATTTCAGCTTTGCTTTAATAATATATTCTCGCAAAGACATGCGGACTTGTTTCTTGAAAAACTCGCTCACATAAGTTGGAGACATCATAAAAACATCTGCTAAGTTTTCAACTTTAAGTAATTCTATTTTATTAATGTTTTCATTAATATAGGTTAGCATTTTGGTGATTCTATCGTCTGAAGTATTCTTGGGTAACTCAAAATAGCTACTTTTTTTAATGTTTCTAATTAATATCTCTAAAACACTAGTCATTAAACTGGTTACTAAATTGATAGATGCATCGCCATAATTTCTAGATTCTTGTAAAATCATTCCAATTAAACTTTCTAAATGATTTCGATCTATTTCATTTTTTATAATATCACCAGGCAATTGGTTGTAGTTGGATAAAATATAGGAAGCTTCTTTAAACCATTCGTTTCTATCAATATGTATTCTGTTTACATTTTTAAAGAACGAATCTGTAAATTTTAAAAACACAAACAGCGTCGGTTTTTCTATGGTAAAAGAATGACATTTTAATGGAGGTAATAAAAACATGCTACCTTTAGTATAGGTATAATCATTATAGTTGATACACTGAGAGCCTTCTCCATCTTTAATTAAAACCAATTCGAAAAAATTGTTTTTAATCGGACGTTGTTTCCAATCCGTTAATTCTATTTCTTGTATTTCAAAAGGTTTAAACGCTTCAATTACTTGCATAATATTCTGTTTTATGGCTAATTTTAAGCAAACTTAGATAAAAAAGAAATGTAATTCCGAAAAACCATATCTAAAACCTTTAAATGTACATGATTATCCATGCATCTTACATGAAAACCCTTCATCATGGGAATATCTTTGCATGGAATTTAAATCTATTAATACTAATTATATGAAAAAATCAATTTTAACCATCGTAGCAAGAATTTCTGTAAAAGAAGAATATACAGCGTTTGTAAAAGCAGAATTACTGAAATTATTAGATGTAACTAGAGCAGAAGAAGGTAATATTAGTTATGACCTGCATCAGGATAATGAAAATCCAAATGTATTTCTATTCCACGAAAAATGGGTGAATCGAGAATTATGGTAAAAACATATGGCTAATAAATATTTAGCACATTATTTAAAAGTTACAGAAG
>JAGPUY010000465.1 GCA_018067265.1 Oceanihabitans sp.
TGATGGTAGTACCGATGATTCTTGGAAAATCATTTCGCAACTATCCCAAAAAGATACCAATGTAAAAGGCATTAGATTCTTAAAAAACTTTGGAAAAAGCCAAGCATTGCATGCAGGTTTTGAAAAGGCAAAAGGTAACGTCGTTATTACGATGGATGCCGATTTACAAGACAATCCCGACGAAATACCAGAACTATACAACATGATTGTAAAAGACGGTTTCGATTTGGTTTCTGGATGGAAAAAAAAGCGTTACGACTCTGTTATTTCTAAAAATTTACCATCTAAACTATTTAATTGGGCAGCACGTAAAACTTCTGGCGTTCATCTACATGATTTTAATTGTGGTTTAAAAGCATACCATAATAATGTGGTAAAAAACATAGATGTAAATGGCGAAATGCATCGTTATATTCCTGTACTTTCTAAAAATGCGGGTTTTACTAAAATTGGGGAAAAAATAGTACAACATCAAGCTAGAAAATATGGCGAAACTAAATTTGGTATGGACCGATTTATCCATGGTTTTCTAGATTTAATTACCATTTGGTTTTTATCTAGATTTGGCAAAAGACCAATGCATCTATTTGGTGCTTTAGGTTTTTTAATGTTTGCTATTGGTTTTGGCTTTGCACTATATTTAGGACTAGACAAACTGTATTTAAATACATCAGGTAGACTTATAACCGAACGTCCGCAATTTTACATTTCTTTAGTTACCATGATTATTGGAACACAATTTTTTGTTGCAGGCTTTTTAGGTGAAATTATTTTAAGAACAAAAGAAGGCAAAAAAAGATATTTAGTCAAAGAGGAAATTAATTTGGCAATCCATTAATATTTAGCTTTTTAGTATTTCCGTATTTTTGCATAATAATGATACATATAATATGATACACATTGAACCAGAATTATTGAACAGAGTAAACAAATGGTTAACTCCTGCTTTTGATGGAGAAACACAAGCATATATAAAAGACCTAATCGCTACCAGCCCAAAAGAACTAAAAGAATCTTTTTATAAAGATTTAGAATTTGGTACTGGCGGAATGCGCGGTGTTATGGGAATTGGTACAAACAGAATTAATAAATTTACACTTGGTAGAAATACACAAGGTATAAGCAACTACTTACACCAAACGTTTCCTGGCGAAAAATTAAAAGTTGCCATCGCTTTTGATTGTAGACACAACAGTAAATCACTCGCAAAAATAGTAGCTAATGTATTTTCTGCGAATGGTATAGAAGTGTTTTTATTTGAAGACTTACGTCCTACCCCAGAACTTTCTTTTGCTTTAAAACATTTAAATTGCCATAGCGGAATTGTTTTAACCGCATCTCATAATCCGCCAGAATACAATGGTTACAAAGTATATTGGCAAGATGGCGGACAACTAGTTCCACCACAGGATTCCGAAATTATAAACGAAATTAATAATCTAGACTACGCTGAAATTAAATTTGAAGCAAACGAAGATTTAATAAAATACATCGGTAAAGAAGTAGATACTGTTTTTATTGATGCATCCATTAAAAACGGAAGCTTTGACACTTCCGCGAAAGCGAAAAAAGATTTAAGCATTGTATTTACATCCTTACATGGTACATCTATCACCATTTTTCCAGAAACACTAGAAAGAGCTGGTTATACCAATGTACATATAGTTGAAGAACAACGCATTCCTAATGGCGATTTCCCAACGGTAAAATCTCCAAATCCTGAAGAGCCTGAAGCATTAAAAATGGCTTTAGAACTAGCAGAAAAAACAAACGCAGATATTGTAATCGGTACCGATCCAGATGCAGATAGACTTGGTGTTGCTGTTAGAGATTTAGATGGAAATATGGTTATTCTAAACGGAAATCAAACCATGGTATTGATGACCGATTTTCTATTAAAACAATGGAAAAACAACAATAAATTAAAAGGCAAAGAATTTATAGCAACCACTATTGTATCTACGCCAATGGTCGCTGCTCTAGCAAATGCGTACCATACCGATTGTAAAATTGGATTAACTGGTTTTAAATGGATTGCTAAAATGATTAAAGACTTCCCAAACCTAGACTTTATTGGAGGTGGCGAAGAAAGCTTTGGTTTTATGGTTGGTGATTTTGTAAGAGACAAAGACGCCAATACATCTTCACTATTAGCCATAGAAATTGCTGCGCAAGCAAAAGCAAACGGCAGTACTTTATATAAAGAATTAATAAAACTTTATGTAGCACATGGCTTATATAAAGAGCATTTAATTTCTATCACTAAAAAAGGAATCGAAGGCGCTCAAGAAATCAAACAAATGATGATCGATGCCAGAGAAAACCCTTTAAAAGAAGTAAATGGTTCTAAAGTGGTTAAAATTGAAGACTATCAATTATCTATAACGAAAAATTTAATTTCAGGAAAAGAAACTACTATTGATATTCCTAAATCGAATGTGCTTATTTATTACACAGCAGATGGAAGTAAAATAGCATTAAGACCAAGCGGAACAGAACCTAAAATCAAATTCTATATTAGTGTAAATACGACTCTAGAAAACGTTTCGGATTTTATTGTAAAACAAAAGGAATTAGCTTCAAAAATAGATGCTATACTAAAAGACTTGAAGCTTAATTAATGGATTATATTAAAAAAATTGCTCCATTTATAATTCCGTACAAAAAATACGGTTACCTAAACATTTTCTTTAATGTGCTTTATGCTTTGTTTAGCACATTGGCTATGGTATCCTTAATGCCAATGATTAATGTATTATTTGGTGAAACTAAAAAATTATACATAAAACCAGTTTATAAAGGTATAAGAGAATTAAAATCTTTTGGAGAAGATTATTTAAATTATTTTGTAACCATAACAAACGAAAACGAAGGTCCGCAACGCACCTTGTTATACATGATTATTTTAATCATTAGTTTGTTTTTACTTAAAAACATATTTAATTATCTCGCGTTATTTTTCATCACATTCCTAAGAAACGGTGTTTTAAAAGACTTAAGAGATTCTATTTACAATAAAGTACTAACACTTCCTATTTCCTATTATTCTGAAAAGAAAAAAGGAGATATCATTGCGCGTATTTCGGGAGATGTAAACGAAGTTAAAAACTCTTTATTGGCCGTTTTAGAACTAATAAT
>JAGPUY010000472.1 GCA_018067265.1 Oceanihabitans sp.
CTAACCCATCTAACGGAAACACAGTTACCATTGTATCTAGAGAAAATCTTTCGGTAGAAATTTATGATATTTTAGGTAAGAAGATAAAAATGCAAAACATTACTCCAAGTCAGAATAAATTAAATATTTCTGGATTGTCTAAAGGTGTCTACTTAGTGCGATTTAATTCTTCTAAAGGGAGTACCACAAAAAAATTAATTAAGTCCTAAACATTTGTTACACTATATATAACTAAAGCGATTCCAATTGGAGTCGCTTTTTTTTTGTTAAATTAGATTTTATATATTTAACCAACCTTAAATAGAATACAGATGAAACAAATGATAACTTCCATTATTTTACTTTTAGCATACACTACTATAAACGCGCAGTACAATGTCCAGTCTGAGAAGTACAAAATAGCTTTTACCTCGCCAGAAGGATTAGAACAATACGAAACCGAATCTAAAACCGTTTTGGGTTACGAAAACAGTAACTTAGCCGTAGATATTGAAATATTTCCAATAGCAGAACAGTCTCCCGCCTTTATAAAATCTCAAAAAGAAGGCGCCTATCTAACCGCGCAACTTTTAGGACTAACAAATATTAAAAACGGGGCTTTCTTACCACATATAGAAAGTGCTTTTTATGTAATTGCTTATGATCAATACGAAGAAGAAAATACTCCGGTTTATGTTATTGCTTTTATTAACGAGGAATTAGGGCTAGCATATGAAGTAACGGTATATTGCTACAATATAGATTTAGAAGCTGGTAAAAAAATAGCAAACAGTTTTAAGTGGATAGAATAGATTCTTTTCGATATAGCAAAAATTAAGTACGTCTTTTACTGAAAAATTCTAACTAAAAAACCTAAATTTGCTTCTTTAAAAAACAACACTCAAACCACGATATAATGATTCATTTCTTCGGAAACCAAAACAGTAAAATACTTGCTGTTCAAGCAACAAAAGAATTATCAACCGAAACCATTTCAAAATTGACATGGTTATTTGGCAACCAGCCGAAAATAGAACAAGCATCTTTAGATGCTTTTTTTGTTGGTCCGCGAGCTGCAATGATAACACCTTGGAGTACTAATGCTGTTGAAATCACCCAAAATATGGGAATTACAGATATTATAAGAATAGAAGAGTTTAAAGCTTCCACAGAAGCATTTGAAGCATTCGATCCTATGATTTCTGAAAAATATAAAGGAATCAATCAAGATTCGTTTACTATAAACATTCAACCAGAAGCGATTCTTAATATTGAAGATATTGCAACTTATAATAAACAGGAAGGTTTAGCTTTAAATGAGGAAGAAGTTGCATACTTAGAAGGTGTTTCCAAAAAAATTGGAAGACCATTAACCGATTCTGAAGTATTCGGATTCTCTCAAGTAAACTCAGAACACTGTCGTCATAAAATTTTCAACGGAACATTTATCATCGATGGCGAAGAAAAACCAAGTTCTCTTTTCAAATTAATTAAAGAAACATCGAAACAATTTCCGAATGATATTGTTTCTGCATATAAAGATAATGTCGCTTTTGTAAAAGGTCCAAGAGTGGAACAATTTGCTCCTAAAACAGCTGATAAACCTGATTTTTATCAAACTACGGACTTCAATTCTGTCATTTCTATAAAAGCAGAAACTCATAATTTCCCAACAACTGTTGAGCCTTTTAACGGTGCTGCAACTGGTTCTGGTGGAGAAATTAGAGATAGACTTGCTGGAGGAAAAGGTTCTTTACCATTAGCAGGAACTGCGGTTTACATGACCTCATATTCCCGTTTGGAAGAAGCAAGACCTTGGGAACAAAAAATGCAAGAACGTCCTTGGCTATATCAAACACCAATGGATATTTTAATCAAAGCGAGTAATGGTGCTTCCGACTTTGGAAACAAATTTGGACAACCACTTATCTGTGGATCTGTTCTAACTTTCGAACATGAAGAAGAAGCCCGCAAACTTGGCTTCGACAAAGTCATCATGCAAGCTGGAGGAATTGGTTATGGTAAAGCAGAACAGGCTTTAAAAGACACACCAAAAGTTGGCGATAAAATAGTTATTCTTGGTGGTGAAAACTACAGAATAGGAATGGGAGGCGCTGCTGTTTCTAGTGCGGATACGGGAGAGTTTGCTTCTGGAATCGAGCTAAACGCCGTACAACGTTCTAATCCAGAAATGCAAAAACGTGCTGCAAATGCCGTTCGTGGTATGGTAGAAAGTGAAGAAAACTTTATTGTTTCTATTCACGACCATGGTGCTGGCGGACATTTAAATTGTCTTTCGGAACTAGTAGAAGATACTGGTGGAAACATCGATTTAGATAAACTACCTGTTGGAGACCCTACACTTTCTGCAAAAGAAATTATTGGTAACGAGTCTCAAGAAAGAATGGGATTAGTAATAGCCGAAAAACACCTAGATACACTTCGCCGAATTGCAGAACGCGAGCGTTCACCAATGTACACCGTTGGAGATGTTACAGGAAACGATCGCTTTACTTTCGAATCTAAAACTACTGGTAAAAAACCAATGGATTTAGCTTTAGAAGATATGTTTGGTAGTTCGCCAAAAACAATAATGACCGATAAAACGGTACATAGAAATTATGATGCTGTTACCTATAACTCCGATAATATATTAAACTACCTAGACCAAGTATTACAATTAGAAGCTGTTGCTTGTAAAGATTGGCTAACCAACAAAGTCGATCGTTGTGTTGGCGGGAAAGTTGCCAAACAACAATGTGCAGGCCCCTTACAATTACCGCTTAATAATTGTGGTGTGATGGCTTTAGATTATAAAGGAAAAGAAGGAATTGCAACCTCGGTTGGCCATGCTCCTATTTCTGGATTAATTTCGCCGAAAGCAGGAAGTAGAAATGCTATTGCAGAATCGCTTACCAATATTGTTTGGGCTCCTTTAAAAGATGGATTACAAAGTATTTCATTATCTGCAAACTGGATGTGGCCTTGTAAAAACGAAGGAGAAGATGCTAGACTTTATGAAGCTGTAGAAGCTATTTCGGAATTTGCTATCGATTTAGGAATCAATGTTCCAACAGGAAAGGATTCGCTTTCTATGAAGCAAAAATATCCTACAGAAGATGTTATTTCTCCAGGAACCGTAATTATTTCGGCAGCCGGAAACTGTAACGATATCACTAAAGTGGTAGAGCCTGTTTTAAAGAAAAATGCAGGAAACATTTATTACATAAACATATCTGAAGACAGCTATAAATTAGGTGGAAGTTCTTTTGCCCAAGTATTAAATAAAGTAGGAAAAGAAACACCTACGATTAAAGATGCTGCACAATTTAAGAACACATTTAATACCATTCAGCAATTAATTAAAGACGACAAAATTGTTGCAGGACATGATGTTGCTTCTGGTGGATTAATCACTACTTTATTAGAATTATGTTTTGCAGATACCAATCTTGGTGCAGAATTAGACTTGTCTGATTTAGCGGAAAAAGATTCTATTAAATTACTTTTTTCTGAAAATGCAGGAATTGTTTTTCAATCTTCGGATGCTTCCATCGAAAAAGTATTAACCGAGGCTAATATTGCATTTTTCAACATAGGAAAAGTTACGGAAAGTGATACACTAAGCATTATTAATAATGCGGAAGTTTTCACATTAACCATCTCTAGATTACGAGATGTTTGGTACAAGACCTCTTTCCTACTCGACCAAAAGCAAACCGCAAACGGTTTAGCACAAGATCGATTTGATAATTATAAAAAGCAACCTTTACAATATACTTTTCCAAAACACTTTACAGGAAAACTTCCTGCTAATGAAGGAAAAGCAAGGCCAAAAGCGGCAATCCTTCGCGAAAAAGGATCGAACTCCGAACGCGAAATGGCAAATGCGATGTATTTAGCTGGTTTTGATGTAAAAGATGTACATATGACCGATTTAATTTCTGGTCGTGAAACCTTAGAAGATATTCAGTTTATTGGTGCAGTTGGAGGTTTCTCTAACTCCGATGTTTTAGGTTCGGCAAAAGGTTGGGCAGGCGCATTTAAATACAACGAAAAAGCAAACACCGCTTTAAAAAACTTCTTTAAACGAGAAGATACTTTATCTGTTGGTATTTGTAATGGCGCACAACTTTGGATGGAATTAGATTTAATTAATCCGGAACATGAAACACATGGAAAACTAACGTATAATGATTCGCATAAACATGAGAGTTCTTTTACTTCCGTTGCTATTCAAAAAAACAATTCGGTAATGCTATCTTCCCTTGAAGGTGCTACTTTAGGTGTTTGGATTTCG
>JAGPUY010000473.1 GCA_018067265.1 Oceanihabitans sp.
TAATAACGTTCCCCATAGTTTTTTAAGATGTGCAAAAATAACATCTTTTTGCTGCTTTTAAAGGGTATTTGGAAAGAAAATTAAAAAAATATGTTAATTATTCCTTTATTACAATAATAGAAGCTTTAACACCTTTGGCTAAATTCCATTGATTTCCAGAAATAACATCCCCAAAATCATCTAGTATTTGAAACTCTGCGGTATTAGGAGAAACCTGACCAGTATCTAAAGCTAAAAAGTCGATTTTATTAATTCCGTCTACTAACTTAAATTTAAATCCACTGTAATCTGGCGTTAATAGCACCGATGTTTTTACCACATCTCCATTTATAAATACGCGAATATGATCGCCATCAAAAGCACCATAATCTCTATATACAATATTGATATTTTTGGATTTTGTTCTATGGTCGCCAAAAAACTGAGTCGTTGTATTCCCTCTATACTGCTGTTCCCTTTTTAATTCGGTATAACTAGCATGCTTTTTAATACGATCTTCATACAATTCACCAGGATTACCAAATTCTTCTTTATTAAACATAGAGAACTCTTCTTTGGGTAAATCTGTAGGTTGCTTTTGTTTCGGAACGGTTAAACCATTTATATTATCTTCTTTCGGAATAATAAATCCTTGGTTCTTTATAGGTTTCCCTTCTTCTTTAACTTCTTCCTGTATATCTCCTTCTTCGCTTTCAATAACAGGAATAGTGAGAGATTTTTGCTCACTATCTATTTGCGCTTGAAGCGTAAAGCTGAATAAACATAAAATAACTAAAAAGAGTAATCGCATAATATATTGGAATAATTCTATTCTCTGTTTTCAAAAATCGTTCCTAAGATTCAAATTTCCTATTTAAATATACTCTTTTTGATTTATTTAACTACTTCGTGTCCTTTTTGCACGTGCTTCTACTCTCTTTTAAGTATCCAAATCCATTCATTTATGTTAAAAAGTGTTAAATTACTATTATGTATTGCATAGTACTGTAACAATTTAATTTATGCGTCGTCTATTAAGTATAACAATCAAAAAAACATATATCATGAGAACTTTAAACAACAATCAATTATCAGGAACTTTAAATAACACAAAAAGTCACGCTTGGAATAGCAAAAGACGTTTTAGATAATTATTTCATAGAACCACATCAAACCATCAATCAATCAATCAATCAATCAATCAAACCATCCATCAAAAAACTAATATTATGAGAACGTTAAACAACAATCAATTATCAGGAACATTAAGTACCACGAAAAGTCATGCTTGGAATAGTAAAAGACGATTCCGATAATAGTACCAAAAAACATCATCCATCAATCATTAATAAAAAAACCAGAGTTATGAGAACATTAGCAAAATTATCTAAAAAAGTAAGTGGTATTGTAGAAGAGCAAAACCTTGTAAATAGACATGTTATTCGTTTTTGTAACTCGAACACAACACTTTGGAAAGGAACCAACAGGTTCGCACATTAAAAGAATTAGTCACTCTTTAAAAAGCCAGTTAGCATAATTTGTTAATTGGCTTTTTTTGTTTGTATGTGATTTCACTAAATAAGTAGCTCTCCTCTTTATTTTCAAATGGGAGAATGAATTTTAGTTTTCCATAGAAAACTAGAAGAAATAGGAGTTAAAAATAACGGTATTGTTTTTGTGAATAGAACATTCTATTCATCTTAAATATGTACTAGCATGAGATACTCAAAATATTCACCAACAGTAAATGCAGGTTCTATGGCAGACATTGCATTTTTATTATTAATCTTCTTTTTAGTCACCACAACAATTGCTTCCGACGAAGGCATCAACAGGAAATTACCCAGGGAATGTCCGCCAAATATAGATTGTTCTAAAAATTTAAATGAACGTAATGTATTGCGAATTCTACTAAATGCAAATGATGAAATCCTTATAGAAAATGAATTGGTAGACTTACAAGAGATCAAAAACATCACTAAAGATTTTATTG
Organism: Oceanihabitans sp.; assembly: GCA_018067265.1. Lineage (GTDB taxonomy): Bacteria > Bacteroidota > Bacteroidia > Flavobacteriales > Flavobacteriaceae > Oceanihabitans. Next base: position 1,973 of record JAGPUY010000473.1, read on the forward strand.
ATAATAATGGCCAAGCTACTTGCTTGTATTGCAACGGAAAGCAATTAATTCATTCTTCAGATACACCTACAGAAGCTGTTATTTCCCTTCAAAACGATAGAACCACTAGTTATGCGCTTTTTGTAAAAGTACAAGATGAAATTACGAAAGCATATTATGAATTACGAAGCACATACAGTAAAAACAAACTCCATAAAACGGAAAGCGAATTAACGCCGAGAGAAATGAAAGAGATTCGGGAAGCATATCCTTTTATCATTAGTGAAGCGGAAACAAAATAGTGCATAAAAAAACCTATCCAAATAACATTATGGATGGGTTTTCTTTTTAAATATTAAATTAGATGCTGAAACAAGTTTAGCATGACAATATCTATGATTTATTTTTAAATTATATTATTCTGTGATTCCTTCTAAATCTAATAAGAAACTGTAGGTTAATGCTCGTTTTTTGTATTGCTCGAATCTCCCAGATGCTCCAAAATGACCATTTTCCATATTACAATCCATAATTAATAGATTATCATCGGTTTTGAGTTCTCTTAGTTTGGCAATCCATTTTGCAGGTTCCCAATATTGCACTTGACTATCCCAATAACCAGTAGTTATTAAAATATTTGGATACGCTTTAGCTTCTACATTATCATACGGCGAATAGGATTTCATATAATCGTAGTATTCTTTTACTTTCGGATTTCCCCATTCGTCAAATTCAGAAGTGGTTAACGGAATACTTTCATCTAACATCGTAGAAACAATATCTACAAAAGGAACTGCTGCTATTACGCCATGCCATAAATCTGGTTGCATATTAAGTATTGCTCCCATTAATAATCCTCCAGCACTTCCACCCCAAGCATATAGTTGATCGCTATTGGTATATCCTTCCGCAATTAAAAATTCTCCACAATCTATAAAATCGGTAAAGGTATTTTTCTTCTTTAATAATTTACCTTCTTCATACCAATGGCGTCCCATTTCTTGTCCGCCACGAATATGTGCAATTGCAAAGACAAATCCACGATCTAATAAACTCAATTCTGAGGACCTAAATGCGGCATCTATGCTAGCACCATAAGACCCATAAGCATAAAGCAATAATGGGTTTTTTCCGTCTTTAACAACACCTTTTTTGTATACTATAGAAACAGGTACTTTAGTACCATCTTTTGCAGTAGCGAATTTACGTTCAGACACATAATTATAACTACTAAAATTAGGATCTACTACTTCTTCTACTTTTAAAACAGTGGACTCTTTAGTATCCATATTAAGTTCATAATTGGTATTTGGAGTCCTTAAAGAAGTATAATTATATCGTAATGTATTGGTGTTAAAATCTACGTTTGAAGTGGTATACGCTTTATATGAAGGGTCTTTAAAAGGAATATAATACGGTTCACCACCCCATTTTCTTACTTGTATTTCCACTAACCCATCTTTACGTTCTTCCACAACTAAAAAGTCTTTAAATAAATCAAAACCTTGAAAAAACACATCTTTTCTATGCGGAATTACATCTACCCAGTTTTCTTTAGTCGATGTATTAATAGGTGTTTTTACTAAACGAAAGTTTGTAGCATCTAAGTTGGTTCTAATATAAAAATCATCTCCATAATGATCCGCCACATAATCTAAATTACGTTCTCTTGGCTGTATCACTTTCCAGTCGCCATTTGGTGTGTCTGCATCTAAATATTGTATTTCAGTAGATAAGGTTTGAACGCTTCCAATAAATAAAAACTTCTTGGATTTTGATTTCCATATAAAGCAACTAAATGCCGCATCTTTTTCTTCAAACACCAATTCATCCTGCGCTTGATCTGTACCCAAAACATGCTTAAATATTTTGTTTTGCCTTAAAGTTTCTGGATCTTTAGTCGTATAGAAAACAGTTTTATTATCATTAGCCCAAATTGCATTACCGTTTGTATTACTTAATGTATCCTCTAAAAGTTTTCCGGTTTTTAAATCTTTAAAATATATGGTGTATTGCAGTCTTGAAATGGTATCCACACCAAAAGTAATCCGTTCGTTATCTGGACTTACAGATTGTCCTCCAAAACCGTAATAAGCGAATCCTTTTGCCATTTCTGGTCCGTGAAGCATAATTTCTTCCTTCGCATTTTCTTCATTTTTCTTTCTGCAATACAAGGCATAATCATCACCTTCTACGTATCGTGTGTAGTACGAATATCCATTATCTGAAACAGGAACACTAGCATCCTCTTTTTTGATCCTGCTAACCATTTCCTTATAAAGCTTGTCTTGGAGCTTTTCGGTATGGCGCATTGCATTAGCTAAATATTCGTTTTCTTCATTTAAATAATCTAGAACATCTTGCGTTTGTGCATCTGGAGTTTCGGCATTTTTCTGTGCATCACTTAGTCGCATCCAGAAATAATTATCTATTCTAGAATCCCCATGAGTGACTAATTCTTTTGGGATTTTTTTTGCAATAGGTGCTTCTGTATTTTTATGTGCTGTTTGCTTTTCTTCGGTTTTGCAACTGCTTACAAAAACCAAAAAACAAATGGAGTAAATAAAATTTTTCATAGAAACTTATGGATTAATAGTTTCTACTAAAATAAGTAATAAATGAAGAATAAAACCTAAAAGCACTGAAAATCAGGTATTAATACTTATGTCTAGCACAAGTATTAATACCATTATTTTAAGATATATTATTTTCAGAAAGAAGTTCTAATACGCCATCAACTTCAGTAATTCTCCTTCAAACTTATCCCGAGATAAATACTGATCTTCTAGTTGACTAATAAACGGAATTGGTGTTTCCATACTAGCTACTCGTTTTACAGGTGCGTCTAATTGTTCGAAACAGTTTTCCATGATTAATGCCGAAATATCACTGGCTATTCCTCCAAAAAGAGAATCTTCTTGCAAGATAATTGCTTTACCCGTTTTCTTTACGGAAGCATAAATAGCTTCGGTATCTAAAGGTTGTAGCGAACGTAAATCAATAACATCTGCTTGTATATTGCTATGCGTATCTAAAGTATTTAAAACCCAATGTACTGCCGCTCCATAAGCGATTATAGTTACGTCATTTCCTTCTCGTAAAATGGAAGCTTTACCAAGTGGTAATGTGAAATAATCTGTTGGTACTTCTTGACGAATACTTCTATATAAAGCCTTGTGTTCAAAGAACAACACCGGATTAGGATCGTTAATAGCAGCTGCTAAAAGTCCTTTAGCATCATAAGGAAATGCTGGATAAACTACTTTTAAACCTGGTGTTTTAGTAAACCAAGCTTCGTTGGTTTGGCTATGAAAAGGACCTGCAGCAACTCCTGCTCCGCAAGGCATTCGTATCACAACATCTGCATTTTGACTCCATCTATAATGTGATTTTGCTAAATAGTTTACTACAGGATTAAACCCAGAAGTAACAAAATCTGCAAACTGCATTTCTACAACACTTTTAATTCCCGCAATAGAAAGACCCATTGCAGTTTCTACAATTGCAGATTCACAAATTGGAGTATTACGCACTCTATCTTTACCAAAGGCTTCTACAAAACCATCTGTAATTTTAAAGGCGCCACCATATTCTGCAATGTCTTGTCCCAGGATTACTAAATCCTCATGACGTCCCATACTTTGTTTTAAACCTTCAGAAATCGCATCAATGAAACGCAATTCTTTTATTTCGCTACTCGGCGTAACTTTTTGATGTTCAAATTCTTGATATACATCTTTTAGTTCTTCACTTTCAGAAGCAACAATAGCTTCTTCTGCTCCTGCTTGATCTAAAGCTTCATTTATTTCATGTACGATTTCTTTCTTTAGGGCTACCTCAAAAGCTTCGTCTATAATACCTTCATTTTTTAAAAATTCTTGGTAATTTTCTAGAGGATCTTTCTTTGCCCAAGCATCTAATAAATCTTGAGGTACGTATTTTGTTCCGCTAGCTTCTTCGTGCCCACGCATTCTAAAAGTCTTAAATTCTAGTAAAACAGGACGAGGATTTTTACGCATGTCTTCCGCTAAAGCGCTCACTTTAGTATAGACTTCTAAAATATTGTTTCCATCGATGATATGACTTTCCATACCATAACCCAAAGCACGATCTGCTAAATCCTTACAATTATATTGCTCACTGGTTGGTGTCGATAATCCGTAACCATTATTTTCTATACAGAATAAAACGGGTAATTGCCAAACCGAAGCTACATTTAAAGCCTCATGAAAATCCCCTTCACTAGTTCCGCCTTCACCAGTAAAAACAGCGGTAACTTGCTTTTTGTTTTGTAATTTACTTGCTAAAGCAATACCATCTGCAACCCCTAATTGCGGTCCAAGATGCGAGATCATACCAACAATTTTGTATTCTTGCGTTCCAAAGTGAAAGCTTCGGTCTCTACCTTTAGTGAATCCGCTAGCTTTACCTTGCCATTGTGCAAAAAGTCTATATAATGGGATTTCACGAGAGGTAAAAACAGCAAGATTTCTATGCATTGGCAAAATATACTCTTCTGCTAACATGGCTTTTGTAATCCCAACAGAAATAGCTTCTTGACCAATACCAGAAAACCATTTAGAGATTTTTCCTTGTCTTAGTAGAATAAGCATTTTTTCCTCTATCAGCCTAGGCTTGAGCATGCTCTTATATAAATCGATTAAGGTTTCCTTTTTTAAACCTTCTTTATCGTAGCTAACTATAGCTTTAGAAAACGTTTCCAATACCTTTATTTTTATATATCAAATGTAAGTAATTTTTAATGTTATGCCACTTTTTAGTTTAATTTTACTCAAGATTTTCGTTACATTTGTAATTCGACTTATAAAAAAACGATTATGGATAGAATACCTAGTGTAAACCTGAAAGACTTTGTCTCAGGTGATGCAGCAAAAAAGCAAAAATTTGTAGAGGAAATTGGTAAAGCTTACGAAGACATAGGTTTTGTTGCGCTTAAAGGGCATTTTTTAGACGATACTTTAGTAGATAATTTATATGGAGAAGTAAAGAATTTCTTCGACCTTCCAGTAGAAACCAAACGCGGTTATGAAGTACCAGGAATTGGTGGACAACGTGGTTATATATCTTTTGGAAAAGAAAGTGCTAAAGGAAAAAAAGAAGGCGATTTAAAAGAGTTTTGGCATTTTGGACAGTTTGTCGAAAATGATCCAAAATTAGAAGCAGAATATCCAGCAAACGTTTCGGTTAAAGAATTACCAGCCTTTAATGAAACAGGTAAAGAAACCTATAGAATGCTAGAAAAAACGGCGAAGTATGTATTACGTGCTTTAGCTTTATATTTAAATTTGGAAGAAACGTATTTTGATCAATACATTCATAATGGTAATTCTATTTTAAGACCAATACACTATCCACCTATTATTAATGAACCTAAAAATGCAGTTCGCGCTGCAGCACATGGTGATATTAATTTGATCACTCTTTTAATGGGAGCGCAAGGAAGAGGTTTGCAAGTACAGAAGAATGATGGCGAATGGATTGATGCTATTGCAGAACCAGATGAATTAATGATCAATGTTGGAGACATGCTTTCTCGTCACACCAACAACAAACTAAAATCTACGATACACCGAGTTATAAATCCGCCAAGAGAACTTTGGGGAACTTCTCGTTATTCTATGCCATTTTTTATGCACCCAATAAGTGATATGAAATTGGATGTATTAGAAAGCTGTATTGATGAAAATAACCCAAAGCAATATGAAGATATTACTGCAGGTGCATTTTTACACGAACGTCTTGTGGACTTAGGACTAATCAAAAAATAAATAAGTAGTCGCAGTTTTTTAGTTTACAGTTGAAGGACTGGACACTGAATACGGAATACTGAACACTGAAAAAATGGACTTACAAGACCAACTCAAAAACTTGTTTCCAGATCATGTAGATGAAACTCCTAAAAAAGAAGATTCTAATAAAAATGATATTTGGCTACAAGACGATCCGATTCTTTGTAAATACGAAAAACGTAAAGGAAAACCCATTACTATTTTAGAAGGATATACTGGAGCAACCGAAGATTTTAAGGCTTTAGCAAAAGAGCTCAAAACCAAACTTAGTGTTGGCGGAAGCTTTAAAGAGGATAAAATTATCATTCAAGGCGATTATAGAGATAAAATCATGGCAATGCTTAAAGAAAAAGGATTTAATGTAAAACGAGTTGGCGGTTAAATGATAGAAAACATCTTACATATTACAAATGGTGGTAATTTAACTAGCTATTTAAAAGACCTAAGTTATCCAGGAGATTTTTTAACTTGGCATGAAATGCTATGTGAAGGTCCTGCAAATCGTCTTATTAATTCGGATGCATTTATAAAAGTTAGAAAAGACTTTTTAAAAGCAGCTTACGCTATTGAAGTCGATGAATACCAATATAAAAAGGAACTACGTAAATTAGACGAAACAGATAAATATACCGAAATTGTATTGTGGTTTGAATACGATTTATTTTGCCACATCAATATGTTGGCTGTGCTTAGTCTGCTCAACGAAAAAAAAATAAAAACACCAATATCTTTAGTTTGCAGCGGTAGAATTGCAAATGAAGAGAATCTAAAAGGTTTAGGCGAACTTACACCCGAACAACTAGACGATCATTTTAAAAATAGAATAAAGTTAAAGGAATCGGATAAAGAGATTGCCGTTAGTATTTGGCAAATTTATTGTGGTACCGATCATAATTTATTGAAAAAATACATCACTAAAAAGTCCTCTTTTGAATATCTAGGGATTTGCTTGAAAGCGCATTTAGAACGTTTTCCAGATTCTAAAAACGGACTTAGTACTTTAGAACAAAATATTTTAAGCCTTATAGATAAGTACGAAATAAAATCAAAACATCATTTACTAGGTTACGCTTTAAACTACCAAGGCTATTATGGTTTTGGCGACATACAATTAAAGCGAATAATAGAAAACCTTGCGCTATTTTATATAGAAGAAAAGGATACGATAAAGTTAAATAGAAAAGGTCACGAAGTACTGCTTAATCATCATAATTTTGCTTCCGAAGTAAATGATAATATGATTTATGGTAATGTAAATCGCTTAGATTTTCAGTTTAACAAAAAAGAAAATAAACTTATAAAAACCATATTGCATGCCGATTAAAGAATCTGAACTCATTTTAAATCCGGATGGAAGCGTTTATCATTTAAACCTGAAACCAGAACATGTCGCTAACGATGTCATTTTTGTTGGTGATCAAGATCGTGTGGAGAAAATAACGAAGCATTTTGATAGTGTGGAATTTACCATTCAAAAAAGAGAGTTTAAAACGCAAACAGGAGTATATAAAGGAAAAAGACTAACCGTAATCTCTACAGGAATTGGTCCAGATAACATAGATATTGTACTTAATGAATTAGATGCATTAGTAAATATTGACTTGCAAACAAGAAAACCAAAAGAAAAACTTACGAGTTTAAACATCGTTCGTATTGGTACTTCTGGTTCATTACAAAAAGATATTCCAGTAGATTCCTTTGTCATGAGTACACACGGGTTGGACTTAAATGGGATGCTACATTTCTATCAAATAAAGGCTATTTCTAATCCAGAAATCGAAGATGCATTTATTGCCTTTACCAATTGGAGCAAAAATAAAGCAAGACCAATAGTAATTAATAATAGTAAAAAGCTAGAAGCTTTATTAGATGGCGATAATATACATAAGGGAATGACTGCTACGGCGGGAGGATTTTATGGACCACAAGGCCGCGTTTTACGCTTACCACTAGAAGATACTACACTAAATGCAAAGATGGATAGCTTTAGTTTTAAAGACTTTAGAGTTACAAATCTTGAAATGGAAACCTCTGTTATATATGGCTTGTCTAAACTTTTAGGACATCATGCACTATCTATGAATGCCATTATTGCTAATCGAGCAACTGGCGAATTTAGTAAAGACCCAAAAGCAGTTGTTAACCAGCTAATAGCATATACTTTAGACAAAATAGTACAATAAAAATTAATGCAGTATCGGTTGCGTTTATAGACAATAAAATCGAACTGCGGAAGAAATATGAAGACAGTAAAAATTGGTGGTGTACCAGAGCATTTTAATTTAGCCTGGTATCTTACACTTAAAAATGGCGAATATAAAGACGAAGGAATTAATCTTCGATGGAAAGATTATTTTGGTGGTACCGGACAAATGTGCACTGCTCTTCGCGAAGGCGAAATAGATTTGGCCGTAATACTCACCGAAGGAATTATAAAAGATATCATTGACGGAAACCCAAGTACCATTGTACAAACCTTTGTAGAATCGCCATTAATTTGGGGAATTCACGTCGCAGGCCATTCCAATTATAAAACCGTAGAAGACTTAAAAGGAACCAAAGCTGCCATTAGCAGATATGGTTCTGGATCGCATTTAATGGCTTACATTAATGCACAAAAGAACCACTGGGAATTAGATAAAGATCTGGATTTTGAGGTTATTAAAAACCTAGATGGCGCTGTAGAAGGCTTAACCAACGAGAAAGCAGATTATTTTATGTGGGAAAAATTTACCACGAAACCTTTAGTAGATGATGGCACATTTAGACGTATTGCTAATTGTCCTTCGCCTTGGCCATGTTTTGTTATTGCTGTAAGAAACGAGTTTTTAGAAAATAATAAAGAAGACGTAAAAACCATTTTAGATATCATTAATAACACCACAAGTGAGTTTAAAGATATTCCTTCTATCGATAAGACAATTGCGAATCGTTACGATCAAAAATTAGAAGACGTACAAGAATGGTTAAGCTTAACCGAATGGTCACAAGAAGTAATCGATGAAAAAACAATCGCCAACGTACAAGAAAAGTTATTCGATTTGGATATCATTCCCGAAAAATGGGAATACAATCAATTAATTACGAAACTTTAAATCTGCCTCCATCGACAACAAGTCACATTTCAACCCTAAAATACTGCAGTTTAACTACTTAATTATTTAAGGTTGTTAATTTTTGCTAACTTTAATTAACTATAATCGTATATTTGTCATCCAAACCTACAGATATTAAATTAGTTTCTTATGCTATCAACAATTACATTTCTTATTATTACCCTGGTTTTACTCAACTTTATGCTACTAGCATTTAGTTGTAATAAAACGAAAAAACATTTAAAAGCTTTAGATAAAAATAAAGGCGTAGTTAGTGTTATACCTACCAAAACAGAGGTTTCAAGCCAACTTGCTCCAACTGGTAGTTAGTCTTACTAAAGTGTTTGTTACCAAACCAATATCCGCGATTAGCACTTAATGGAGATGGATGGCCGGCAGTTAAAATAGTATGCTTCTTAGCATCTATTAGCTTCGCTTTCTTTTTAGCAAATCCGCCCCAAAGTAAAAACACCACATGCTCCTTTTCTGCACTTATTAACTTAATTACACTATCTGTAAACGTTTCCCATCCTTTTTTTTGATGACTTCCCGCTTGATGTGCTCTTACCGTTAATGTTGCATTTAATAATAAAACGCCTTGTTTTCCCCAAGCTTCTAGATTTCCAGTATTAGAAACCACATTTCCTAAATCGCTTTCAATCTCTTTATATATATTTTTTAAGGAAGGCGGAATCGCAATACCATCGTTGACACTAAAACACAAACCATTGGCCTGATCCACGCCATGATAGGGATCCTGACCTATAATAACCACCTTTAAATCTTCAAAAGCACATAAATTAAAGGCATTAAAAATCGCTTCTTTTTTGGGGTAACATTCGTGCTGTTCATATTCCTCTGCCACAAACGCCATTAACGATTTAAAATACGGCACATGAAACGTTTCATTTAAATGTGCTTTCCAACTAGAATCTATATTATATTGCATTTTTGTATTCAAAATTTAAGAAAGTCTAAAATAATACTATCTTTAAACTTGATACCCTTTTTAGCATTTAATTATATATGAAAAACCTAAAATTTCCATCCGCACAAACCATTTTATTCATCATAGCTGGATTAGTTACCCTACTAACTTGGATCGTTCCTGCTGGGAAATACGAAACTTTAGGCTACAATAAAGACGATAATACATTTACTAGAGTTGGTATAGATAAATCGGAAATCATTCCCGCAACACAAGACCATTTAGAAACACTAAATATCAAGATTCCGTTAGAAAAATTCACCAATGGCGATATTTACAAACCTATAAATATACCTAATACCTACCAAAAACTAGAATCCAAACCGCAAGGTATTTTAGAATTTATAAAATCACCGGTAAAAGGAATTATAGAAGCTGCAGATATCATTTTCCTCGTTTTAATTATTGGAGGTTTAATCGGAATTATTAATAGTACTGGTGCTTTTGATGCTGGAATAAATTGGCTCGCGAATGCGTTTAAAGGTCGCGAATTTATCCTAATCATTTTAGTAACCACCTTAGTGGCAGCTGGAGGAACCACCTTTGGCTTTGCCGAAGAAACCATTGCCTTCTTCCCTATTCTAATTCCCGTATTTTTAGCAGCAAAATATGATGCTATGGTGGGTATCGCTTGTATCTTCTTAGGAAGTTCTATTGGTACCATGTGCTCTACCATAAATCCGTTTAGTACTATTATAGCAAGTGATGCCGCTGGAATAGCGTGGACTACAGGACTTGGCGGAAGACTCTTTATGTTAGTTGCCTGTTTAACTATTGCACTAATATATATTATACGTTATGGTAAACGCGTACAAAAAGATCCTACAAAATCTATTATTTACGACCAACAAGAACAAATAAAAGCATTATTTACACACACGAATACAAAAAGAGTAGCATTTACAACCCGGTTATGTTTAGCATTAATCGTATTTGCGCTTTGTTTTATTATCATGATATACGGCGTGGTAGCACTCGAATGGTGGTTTGTAGAAATGACAGCAACCTTTTTAG